>NZ_HF986778.1:88858-123355 GCF_000431195.1 Prevotella sp. CAG:255
CATCATGGCGGCGGTTCACAGTTTTGCCGCCGCCATAACTATTCCATTTGTCCCATTACTACAATCACTCCCACTACTCCCATAATCCCCATCCCCCAACAATGCCACTCACCCCTCGAACAACCCACGAGCTGCACACCGTGGAACTGATGATACGCCTGTATTGCCGCCATAAGGAGGGCAACAGGGAGCTGTGTCCTCAATGCCGCGAACTGCTTGAATATGCCTCATCGCGCCTTGCCCGTTGTCCGTTTCAGGACAACAAGCCGACATGCCGCCTGTGCAAGGTGCACTGCTACAAGCCCGAAAAGCGCGAGCAGATACGCCAAGTGATGCGCTATGCCGGTCCGCGCATGCTCTTATATTATCCGGCAGACGCCATAAAGCACATGGCAAGAGAGATTGCACTGAAGATGAAGCGTAAGGGCAAGTAACTTATACCTAAATATAATATGCCACATATTGCGATGCAAAAGGGCATCTTTTACAATGCAATATGTGGCCTTTTACAGCATAAAAGGATACCTTTTGCAAAAGGATATTGCGAAAGATCAAACTAAAAATAATTTTATCAGAAACTCATCACTCGTCACATCAGGTCTTAACTTTCTGAAAGACAACATATTAAGGCGTGATGAGTTGCGGTTTAAACTCATCACACGGCTGTAATTTCACGTAAAATTTGTGTTTGTAACATATATGCGAGCAGATTTACCTACGGATAGCCCCATCTTCACAATGTATGCACATTATTTCATGATAGCAGATGCTGCTCCATATTGCTCGCCCACCTCATTTCCACGGTTTACCTTCTTGCCATATCCAAACGTATATGTAACAGACAGGTTTAGACGCCGGTGAAAATTGTTGCCATTAACGAACTGCGTCTCTGAATAAAGAGGAGTCATCAGTTTGCTGGTTGAGCACAACCAGTCGTTGCGAAACATATTCATCGCACTGACGCGTATATTCCAACCCGAACGGCTCCATCCGGCAAGCATTTGATAAAAATCACGGTCTTCGTATATCACGCCCCGGTTTCCCTGCACAGTGAGGTTCTTTGTCTGATAAGATGCCTGGAAATAGAAGTTGCCAAGATAATATGTTGCAGAGGCACTGCAATAAAACGGCGAACGCCTGATGTCGAATAGTCCTGACATGCGATATAACGACACAGAAGGAGAGGCAGCCAACTGAAGGTTGCCGTTAAGCAGTTTATAATTAAACGACATGCCTATCTGTGTACGGTTATAGTCGCAATCTGTCTCAAAGGTTCTCAGCAGGGCTGTACCGCCGTTATATGGCTTATAAACAGGCACATAAAGATTGAACTCGCCGAAATACTGCACAAACGCCGAAGCCGAAAAAGCATTGACCGGCATCCAGTTGTACGACAGATTGAATGTAACCTGCCTAGAAAGTCCGAGATTGGGATTTCCAGTATAATACATCAGCTCGTTTTGCTGAAGCACATTAGGTGTCTTTTCACTTGCGCCCGGATAGTTTGCACCGAAATGAAAATATGTGCGGAACGAGTGTTTACGCGAGGGAGAGAAGCCTACTGACAGATTGATCAACGGATAAATTTCAGCAACCGAAAGGTCGTTTATTTTATTCCTTTCCCACTGAAAGGCTGCGTCGGCACTTATATTCCACACCTTATTCAGAAACTTATAGCCGAGGGCGGCACCTGAATAGGTATCAGAAAAATCATTGTCATAAGGAGATGTGCCGAAATAGCTTACCTGATTGGACGTGGAGCCAAACCAGGCGCGGAAGAAAGCCGTATGGCTGTCGGTAAATTTCTTGAAAAGCGTTGCACTGCCGCGAAACTGCCATACGTCTTCTTTTGAATTGTTCGCTATGGCCTCACTGCCCGGCAACGAGGTCTGATAGTTGTATGAATAATTGGTATGGCCGTAATTTATGCCGGGAGACACGCTGACATGAAAGTTGTGTGGCAGGATAAAATAATAATTTCCCGACCATACGAAATAACGGCTCACGTAGGGTTCGTTCTTCAAATAAGAATAGTCGGCATTATTCTGAGGAACAAACGACAATGTTCCGCCGGTCCGGGCCATCGCCGACTGGTCAAAATTAAAACCTATGGTGTTGGCTATCTGCATTTTGTCGGTATCGTAAACTGCACGGAAAGAAACAGGATACTGGTTATACTTGAAACGTGAATAGTCCAAGGCCTCGTTTCTTGTTGTCTGAAAAGCCTGACCATTTTCATCCTCAATACTGTAAATACCCTCAACAGAATTGCCGTAATGATTAATGTCGTGATTGGAGGTACCGGCATATAAATCGTATGTCATGCGTTTATACACAAACTTTGAATATACCGAAGCCCGGTTTGAAAGTCTGCCGGTAAGGAAATTTTCATTCAGAGTGGCCTTGGTATAACCTCCGTATTCATATTTCTGTACTATGAAATTAACGACATGCTCACTTCCCTGAAAACGCGGATCTGCGGGAAAGTCAAGATATTCAACTCTGCGTACATCTGAAGTCAAGATGCCTTCCATCTCTTCGGCCGACGCCGGAATATAGTTGATATATATAGCCACACTCTGCCCGCTTGTGGTAGTTACGGCATTGTCCATCAGATTAATGTTGATCTGAGGCAGTGCGAGCTGTTGTAGAAGGTCTATCGCATTTTGCGCTGACTGCCTCTGCTTCATCGTCGGAATGTATGTTGACGACATGGCATTGGTGTGCTGCATCTTGGCCTTGACCACCACTTCGTCAATTTCTTTTGTGCGTATGCTGTCTGAAGTTTGAGCCGTCATTTTTACAGGAAATGTGCATACTAGCCATAATGACAAAAATGCTCCCGGTAAATATGCGATATCATTTTTTACAAAATCTTTCATATTTATATTCATATATTGTTTTTATTTCCATTAAACCTGCTCAACCTGGATGAAAGCAGAATGTGATGAGTTGCAGCATCAACTCATCACATTGTAACATTCTGACATTCAACGTATTGAAACAGAATGTGACGAGTGATGAGTTTTTAACAAAAATATATTCTGTTTCAGCCGCCATTATGATAAACAGAATGGCGACTGCCGGGCATTTCCGTTTTTACCGGCACAGCTAAATGCCGTTAATTATTCTGTCGCGACACCTCTCCATTAGCCATTTGGGCGTACTCGTAGCTCCGCAAATGCCTATCGTGTCGATGCCTTCAATCCATTCACGCTTAATCTCGTCGGGGCCTTCAATAAGATGACTGTTGGGATTGACGCTCCTGCACTCGTTGAAGAGCACCTTGCCGTTGCTGCTCTTGCGGCCGCAGACAAAGAGAATGAGGTCGTGGCGCTTGGCAAACGAACTGATGTTTGGCATGCGGTTGGCCACCTGACGGCATATCGTGTCGAAGCTCCTGAATGTGGCTTCAGGCGAGATGTGCTCCTGGATATAGTCGATTATGCGGTGAAACTCGTCTAGCGACTTCGTTGTCTGCGAATATAGATATATGTCGCGGTTGAAGTCGAGCGCCTTTGCATCGTCTATTCCGGCTATGACGATGGCCTTGCTGTTGGTCTGTCCTACAAGTCCGAGCACCTCGGCGTGGCCCGGCTTGCCGAATATTACGATCTGCGCATCCGGATTAGAGTCGTATTCGCGCTTGATGCGCCGCTGCAGCTGCAGCACCACGGGACATGTAGCGTCTATTATCTCTATGTTGTTGCGGCGCGCTATCTCGTAAGTCTCGGGCGGTTCGCCGTGGGCACGCAGCAGCACCTTCACGTCGTGAAGAGCCTTCAGCTCGTCGTGGTTAATAGTTATAAGTCCCATGCTGCGCAGGCGTTCACACTCCATTCCGTTGTGCACAATGTCGCCCAGGCAGTATAACGTCTTTCCGGCCGCAAGCTCTTCTTCGGCCTTTCTTATGGCAGTGGTAACCCCGAAGCAGAATCCGCTGCCGTCATCGATTTCTATCTGTACCATCTTCTTGATGTTTCTTATAAAACAATCCCAAACCGTCATTAGAGCGCACATAGCATTATCCGTCTTGTGCATTCATGCTTTCAGCCCGTCTTTTTGTTTCTATCGGCAGATTTCCGTTAGATTTTTCTTGATATAACCAGCTATACCAGCAAAAAAATTAACGTAAATCAACTCAATATAAAGCAAAAATCAGAGCCTAATCATAATAACGATTTGGGATAATTCATGACCGGACTGAGCCGGTCATGAATAAAAACAAACAGGCATTCTGACCGTAATAATATATTCTTATAGCTCTATATTTGCCTGTCGCGGCATAAGTCTTACGGTCTTTCTGTGCCGAAATATGTGTCGAGCAGTTCTTTTGCTGCCACGAAGCTCGTCTTTGTTCCGGCCAGCACCGAGTCTTCTGACGCCTTCAGTTTCTGCTGTATGAGCGGATTGTTATAGAAGCTGCCGCGCAGATGCTCGTTTATGGTTTCATACATCCAATATTTGCTCTGCTCGTTACGGCGGTAATTGAAGTAGCCGTTGTGCTTAACAAAGTCGACATACTGATAAACCATGTCCCACACTTCCTTTACGCCTGTGCCGTAGAAGCCGCTGTAGCAGAGCACCTTGGGCTGCCAGCCACTGTCTGATGGCGGGAAGAAATGCAGGGCGTTGCGGAAGTTGGTGGCGGCAATGTGGCACTTATCCACATTGTTACCGTCACACTTGTTGATAACTATGCCGTCGGCTATTTCCATGATGCCTCGCTTTATGCCCTGAAGCTCGTCGCCCGTGCCGGCCAGCTGAATGAGCAGGAAGAAGTCAACCATAGAGTGACATGCCGTCTCGCTCTGCCCTACGCCCACCGTCTCGACAAATATCTTGTCGTATCCGGCAGCCTCACACAGTATGATAGTCTCGCGGGTCTTGCGCGCCACGCCTCCCAGCGAGCCTGCCGTAGGACTAGGACGTATGAAGGCTTCTTCACGCAAAGAGAGTTTTTCCATACGGGTCTTGTCGCCAAGAATACTTCCCTTGGAGCGTTCAGAACTGGGGTCGATGGCCAAGACGGCCAGCTTGCCGCCAAAACGGTCGAGCACATGCACGCCAAACTGGTCGATAGAGGTACTCTTTCCGGCACCCGGCACACCGCTGATGCCTATGCGCAGCGACTTGCCGCTGTAGGGCAGGCACTTCTCGATAACCTCCTGAGCCTTCTGCTGGTGGTCGGGATTAACACTCTCTATCAGCGTAACGGCCTGGCTGAGCACCGTAACGTTGCCTTTAAGGATGCCTTCCACCATCTCGCCCACTGTATACTCACGGCGCCTGTAGCGTGCGCGGTTAAGATATGGATTCACTGTTGAAGGCTGCTCTACTCCGGAATTAACCGTAAGCCCCTTATACTCACTGCTGTTTTCTGGATGTTCCATAACAATATTATTTCACTTTTACATGTATAACAACCTTTGGTTTTGCCGGGTCGTTGGTTATCATCAGCACACGCGGCTTGCTCCTTGCGCTCTTCAGCTGCTTCTTGTAAGCCGTGATCTTCAGTTTTGCCGATTCGCCCGGACGCAGCTTCGACTTGTTCAGCTTCACCTTCAGACCTGTTGTGAACATCTGCATTGAACGTATGTCGAGCCTGCTCTTTCCGTTATTTTCAATGATTATCGTTCCGCTCTTGTCGTCCTTGTCGCCGAACGTGCCGAGATCGAGAGTCTCTGACGACAGCTTTATCACCGGTGCATTGTGCTTCTGTGTCTCCGACATGTTTCTGAATCCGGGGAGCAGAACGGCCGAAACCGATATTTCCTTGTCGGCGCTGACCTTGTCGCCGGGATACATTCCGAGATATACCGACGACTGCGTAAGTCCGTAATCACGCAGCTTCAGCGAGTTGAGGGTTATCGTTGCCACGCCGGTGTGTCCAGGAGCAATGGTTGTAGGCGACACTGACGCCGTAAGGTAATCAGGCAGGTGCATCACAACCGGACTGACGCTTTCAGATCCGCTGTTGATGATGTGTATCTTCTGTATAGGCATGTCGCCCACGTTGACATCATCAAACTCGATGTTGTTGTTGTCTGTCCTCACGCTGCCGATAGTGTAGTCATATTTTCCGGTGAAGTCGATAAGTTTGTCAACCACCACTCCCTTCATCTTCAGATAGAAGGGCTTGTCGGAAGCATTGCTGTAAACGGCCACTTCCTTTTCAAAATGTCCGAGCTGACGTGCATCATAAGTAACCTCAACCGTAAAGTTGTCGCCCTTCATGATGCTGCCGCGCGGATAGCTCGCAATGGCACATCCGCAACTCGTCCTAACTGTGTCGATTATCAGTTCGTTGCCCTTGTTGCGCAATTCAAACTTCGCCGTGACGGGCTGTTCATAAAGAACGCTTCCGCAGTCGATAACCTCGTGCTTGGCAGATATGCGCTGTGCCGCCATGTCGAAGGCAAAGGCGGCAACCAGAGCTGTCAGTATTATTTTTCTTTTCATAATTCAATTCTCTTTCAATCATTCAATAACAATAACCTTAGACACTGCGCGTCCTGAATATTCAGGCGAGTAAGCACACTGCACGGTGCATGTACCTGTCTCGTAAGTGCCTTCACGGTCAACATAATATTCTGTCTCTATAACGTGCGTTCCCTTGCTGAAACGGTCGAAATAATAGTTCGTAACGTTGTCTTTCGGCGTGCAGTAATATCCGCCGGCGTATCCGCTGAGCTGTCTGAGCGGCTCCATGCAGGCGGCACGCTTGTCGCTCACCTGAACAAAGTCGTAATCGCGGTCGGCTACTATGGTTATGCGCACCTTAATGCGTGAGCCTACTTTCAGACTTGCGGGCGTAGTGCCGTCGGCAGAAAGTATTTCTCTTGTAACCTTGAAACCCGATGAAGCGGCATCTATATCAGAAACCTTGCATACTGACTGAGCATAAACGGCGCCCCATGATGTGCCTTCAGATGTCTTGCTTACGGTCAGCTTGCCGGGGTTGGCAACGCTTGTTGCCGACTTGACGTAACCCAGACCTGCGGTGGCAGGCGACATGTCGAGCTTCTTGCCGTCGAGCGTTATCTCTGCCTTCTCGCCCTTGTTGAGCACCGACATGTTGTCGCTTAAGAATGCATAAACGGCATTTGCGCTGTTGACCGGTGTGTTCCAGCCCTGCACTCTCTTCTGCTGCAGCAGCCATTGTCTCATCTCGTCGATTTCTGCCGAATAGCCACTGGCGTCAACAAGCTTCATTGCCTCTATTGCTGCAACCTGTGTAGGTATGCGGTAATCGAACCAGTTATAACCTGCGCGCGGCGAGTCGTAATAACGGCCCATAGTCTCTGTCTTAACCGAATATTCCTCAAGACTCTTCAGGTATTCACCTGCGAGCTTGCTCTCGCCGTTCTTTGACAATACAACAGCCATGAGAGCCTTGCCGTAAAGGTTAAGTGAAGTGTTCTTTGTCTTAAGATATCCGAGCAGATAGTCTGCCGCAGAACGTTCTGCCGACGTAAGTTGTCTGTCGCCAAGGGCGCAGATATACAGATACTGCAGTGCCGAGTAGTCGCGTATTCCGTATGCGTTGCCTTTCTTTTCGGCCTCCTTTATCTTCTCAACTTCATCCACAACGACGCGTCCGAGATAAGTCATTGCCTTGTCGAGCATGCCTTTTGTCTCGTTCTGAACGCCTATCATTGTGTTCAGACGGGTAAGCAGCTCAGCAATGCTTGCCGTCAGCGACGGTGAGCCGTAAGGCATACCCTGCCACCACGACCAAGAGCCGTCGGCCTGATTCTGCAGCTTTTGCAGTTTGCCGAGCATCAAGCTAATGTTGTTGTTGAGCGAAGAGCTGTCGAAATAGTTGGCAAGGAGACGTTTCTGCTCAGCCTCATTGTCGGCATCTGCCACCCAAGGTGTCTCGTTGAGCACGATGTCCTTAAGTTCCTGATTCTTCTCCAGACTGCTCAACAGACTTGTCTGTTCTGCCTCACGCTTCCACTGTTCGAACGTTGTCTTAGCCTGCGGAGCGTTCTTCAGGATGTAGTTGCTTATGCTGTTGGCATAATATGCCGTGGCTAGACTTATGGCGTTGTTGTCGCTGGCGGTGCCTATATAAGGCAAAGCCTGAAGCACGAGCCATGCAGGATTGTTGGTGTATTCAACAGTCAGCTTGTTGTTTCTGCCGCCCTTAGCGAACAGGTTGCCAAGGTCTATCGTCTTCTGGCCGGGCTGCGTCTGTGTGAACGGCACCGTATTGGTTACAAGTTCCTCGTCAGCCAGTACCGGAAGATAGTGCTGCTCGCCGTCGCTGAAGTTGCGTCCGTTTGCAAATATCTTGCACACAAGCATTGAGCTGTTGGCGTCAGGGCAATATTCGAACGATACGGCTGTTGTCTGTCCGGCAGCAACCTTGAACGACTTTTTCTGCTCAAACACCGTTTTGTCTGTCTCAGGATCTACGAGCTGCATAACAGCCGTACCCTCTGCACTCTTCTCTGAAGTGTTGAATATTCTTGCTGCTATCGAAGCACGGTCGCCTACACGTACAAAGCGCGGCATGTTGGGCTGCACCATAACGGTCTTGCGCGCAACGGTTTCACCTTCAATGAGTCCGTAGTTTACGTCCTTGTCGTGAGCAAGTCCCATAAACTTCCATGTTGTTATGCTTTCGGGCAGAGTAAACTTAACGCTCACGTTGCCTTTGTCGTCTGACTGAAGTGCGGGATAGAAGAACGCCGTCTCGTTAAGGTTCTCGCGCAACTGAACGTTGTCTGCAGAACGGCCCTGAGCAGAACCGTTGTCGGCTGTTACAGGAGGCTCTGCAAGTTCTTCCTTGCTCTTAACCGAAGCAGATTCGCTCTCGCCGGCCGACATGGCTGAATCGGAAGCCACAGCCTGCTTCTTAACTGCGCTGCCGGCAAGACTTAGTCTCAGACCTCCATTAGCCCCGTAGCCTCTCAACATTATATTTGACACGAAGAAATTATCAATGTCAAACCTGTTCATATCGAAGTCGTCCACATCGAGCAGTTTGATGTCGGCCGCACTTGAGAAGTGCAGACCATTCTGATATACAGAACGCCACTGAGTGTAAGGCTCACTGATGGCCATGTCATTGTAGAACCACCAGCTGAACGGAGTTATCTGGTTGAGCGAGCTGTCATAAAGCGTAGCCATGAGCTGTGCCTTGGCAGCAGTGCCGTCGGGTCTTGTTATGTTGAGCGTCCACTCTTCGCTCTGTCCCGGAGTAAGTCTGTCGCGGAAAGTGGTCCACTTCAGCATCAGTCGTCTGTCGGGAACAGGACGTGTGATATACACGCTGTGATTATAGTCCTTGCCGTCTTTCACCCATACGAGGTTTATCTTCAGGCCGTCGCCATACTCTTCTTTATATGTCAGAGCGCGTGTTGACAGCTGGTTGCTAAGGTCTGTTGCGCCGTCGGCAATTACCTTATCGCCTGAAATGACGGTGTAAAGGATATGTGTGTCGGCATCAGACGAGCCTACCTGCAGATAAACCGGACTGCCGTCTGACGGGAATTTGGTGTCTGAAAGATAGAACCAGTCGTGTGTTTCAACACAAGGCTTAGTGTCGTTGAGGCTGAACACGACAAAATCCTGCTTCAGCGTGTCTGTGCCGCAGATAGCCACGAGCTTGTGACGGCCCGACTTTAGCTGCGACGCCGTGTTCCATGTGATGCTCTCGTCGCGGTTGGTTCTCGCCTTGAAGGCATTGAACGAGCCGTCGATGTAATATCTAACGTTGTCGTCGATGTCAACACCGGCCATATTCTTGTATACAAACTTTATTGTCTTCAGACTGTCGCGGAGTATGCGTCCGGGCAAAGTGGTGCTCAGCGCGGCGGGCTTATTGCCCAAAGGCAGCGCCAGCTGTCCGCTGCGAGTCTCGCCTGCCTGGTCGGTAACTTCGGCATCAGCGGTTATTGTATAGAAGCGTGCAATGCTGTTGAACGTGCGTTCGTCAATGCCGCCGTCGGTATCTGCCCATGCGGGGAGCACCATAGGCATCTCTATCTTGAAAGCTCCGTCAGCATCGGTAACGGCCTCGCCCTTTACGAGCACGTCGGTTCCGGAACCGTTAGTGTAAGCCGATGCATAATAGCGCCACCACAGCGACTGGCTGCGCTTAACCGTGTAGCTGACCTTTGCGCCCTGAACCGGCACGCCGGCATAGGTCTTTGCATGAGCCGTAACCACAAGCGTGTCGCCACTCTGATATCTCTGGTTGATCTTGGGGAACTCTACCTGGAATGTAGGACGCTTGTATTCTTCCACCGTGATGTTTACAGAAGCATTGATGCCGAAGTCGCCCTGTATGGTGTAGCGGCCCGTAAGTCCGCCCGAAGGCAGCGCAAAGTCGGTGCTGGCCGTACCATATTCGTCGGTGGTTACAGTGGCCTCGCTCACCACCTTATAGTTAGCGTCTCTCATGGTGAGCTTGAATGACCTGCCTGCAACGACCTTACTTTCCATGCCTTTCTGAGTGTTATATGCCACGGCTGCCACATGAACAGTCTGTCCCGGACGGTAAATCTTACGGTCGGTAAATATGTTCAGCACGTCGCGGTCGCCCTTCTGGGCATAATAAGAGAAGCTGCTCCATGTGCCAAGCATAGGCGCCGCCTTGTCTCTCTCAGTGTAAGCGCGCAGCATTCTGATGCCGTCGCCGCCCATGCTGAACACGGCTTCGCCCTTATCATTGCATGTAAGGGTATGCGTCTTCTTGCCGTTTGTCTGCACGACGATGGTTGCGCCGGGCATAGGCTGGCCGGTTGTAGCACTAAGAGCTGCAAGGCGCAGCTTGTTGCCGGGCAGCTGATGATGCACCACGAACATGTCTGTTACATACAGCAGGCGCCTCTGCGGCTCAAGATTCTTATTGTCTGAAGAAACTTCAACCATATAAACGCCTACCGGCATGCCGGCAAGCACGATCGAGTCTTTGATTATCTTGTATTCAGGCTGACCGGGATAGCGCTTCGTCTGCACGTTCTCTGTCAGCGGAACAATCTTCTTGCGAAGTTCCTTATATCCGTCATCCTGCGAAGGATTAAGCTCTGTGTCGCCGTCAACGGCCAGACGCGCCACCTTAACCTTAATCTCACTGACATTACGCAGATTCATTTTTATGACGTTGCTCTTATAAGGCAACACCACATTATTGGTGAGACTGATTACAAACTGCGGATTTGTCAGCCTTTTAAGTTCGTTGCGCAGCACGTTCATACGCGGCCATTCGCCCCAGCGGTTAACGGCGTTATTGATGTAAGCCACCAGGTCGTCGGCGTTAACGTCATTGCAGTTCTGCATAAAATTATAGCGTTCAACGGCCACTTCGCCACAAGCATTGAGGTCAGAATATATGTTTATGAGCGAATCGAGCGACACGGCATAGCGCGACTTCTTTAATTCGCGGAAATAGATGCCGCCGTTGCGCTGATTGTTCTGCCTGACCATAGCCAGGGCCGTCAGCAACGTGGCTGTGCGGTTCTGCGTGGTTGCATAGTAAGAATGCATTGTGGCATAGTCTTCTGCCGTATATCCGATAAGACTCAGAAGGTCGTCGTTGAAGTATTTGCCGTCGCGTCCCTTTACAACAAACGGCTCATAGCAGAGTGCCTTCTTTGATGCGAGCAACGCAGGGTCGGCCAGCGACTTGCGGAAAAACTCGGCAGCCTTGGCCGAATTGTCTATTCCGACAGCGGCATACGGACTAAAATTGCGGTAAGAGCTGTATATCTTGCCCAGTGCCGCATAATAGACAGCCGACAGAGCGCCGTCTGACTTGCTGCATGCTTCGGCCTTGTCTTCAAGCCGGGCAAGCCTTGAAGGAAGCGAGTCGGGCGAGATAGAATACCAAACCGACGCCATGCACGTCTCTGCCTTAAGCAGATGGCCATAGTCGCCGCCGGCCTCAGCCTTGCCGGCAATGGTCTGCAGCAGTTGTATCTGTGTCTTCGGCAGGTCTTTATTTGCTGCCTCGTCTACCTGTTTCCATAATTTCGAATAGCTGTCGCCAAACATTGCAGCCGGCACCAGCATAAAAGCCGTAAGTAAAAGGAAAGCGGTTTTTCTCATAATCAACAAAGTTTTTATTCTTAATACAACACGGCATCAACGTCCGCAGGGCTGCATGATGCATGCTTTGTGCCCCTGCTGCGGCGTCTGCCGCCGATGTTTCCTATATTTCTACAAAGGTAACTAATTAATCGTAGCTGACAAAACGATTTAATGTTTTTTGCCGTTTAACTTTCAAAAACTAAAACCTGATTATTGTCGAAGATTACGCATTGGGCACTGATAAATTAACTTTATTTACCAATACAGAAGTTTTAAGCAGCGAGATTTTAACACGCCGGAAGCCGGCATTATAGGAATAACGTCAGCGCAGATATGCCGTTTTATCATGCAGACGAAGCCTCTGCAAGGCAAGAAACATGTAAACAGGATGCAAAAGCTATGCTTTCAGGATGCGAAATGCTGTATATTGGAGCGCAAAACATGGCCTTTTGCATGACAAAAAACAGTTGTTTTAAGTGCAAAAAGCAATGATTTATGGCCTTTCAGGAGTATTTACGGGATACAGAAAAAGAACTTTTAAATCTCAATCAGACATAAACCCCTGATTATCAACAATATACTAGAACAATCGAAAAATGCGAGTTTTTTATACGGAAACGGCATTTCGGCCGTAAGATTGCAAAAAGTGAGATAAATATGTTAACGCAAAAGCACTTGCGTTAACATATTTTTACTTGTCATTTTACTGCTGGCAGTATAACAACAACGGTATGCCGACACAGCAGAAGAGATGCTATTTGACAGGAAGAGCAAGCAACTGATACATCAGCGTTGCCGCCATGCGCTCCTGCCCTTCGGTTGAAGGATGCAGGCGGTCGGTGGCCTTGTCGTGGAAATAAGGCAGCTGAGCCTCAACCATCGGGTTAAGTCCGATGACCGAATTGAGGTCAATCACAGGAACGCCCCACACGTTTCCGGCTTCCTTTACAGCCTCAACATAAGCGTCGAAATACTCTACACAGATGTTCTGCCAGCTCTCGTCGGGCTGTATGTTGGTGTCGCCGAATGTGGCGTAAGCCCTGTGCAAGGGTGTCAGCAGCACAATCTGCTTGTCGGGGAAGAGCGTCTTCAGCTTGCTTATGCCTATGTTTATGCGGCCTTTAAAGGTGTCGCCGGTCATCACCGGGGTGCGTTTTTTGCGCTTATACACCTGCTTCTTGCCATGCACGGCAGCAGTAACGGTGTCTTCAGTTTCAACGTACCATTCGCCGACGGGCACTCCGGCGTTGAAGTCGTTTGTACCCATGAACACCACTACGGCGTCAACCTCATTGCCATGTTCCTTGCTGAGCTTCTCTGCCTGACGCGGAACGTCGTCCCACTGGCGGCCGCTTATGCCGTAGACATAAGGCGTTATGCCGAGCCACTGCTGCAGATATGCCCAGTATTTCTGCCTGATATCATTGCTGTTGTTCTTCGGGTCGGTAATCGAGTCGCCGATATACCCCACCTTTTTGCCTGCCCACGGATGACGCACATATCCGCTCTTAACGGCAGTGTTGTCGTTCAATACAGTCTGACACGAAGCCTCAGGCGCCATGCACGCCATAAAAGCAAGAGACAATAAAAAAAATTTGTTCATTTCAATTAGTTTGTTAATCGGCCGTAAAGGTAACAAAAGTTATCCGTAACAACAAGACTTATCCTGACAAATAGAGCCAAACGGCACATATAACGGCAACGGACAGCTCCGCCACGCCACATCTGAGGCAGCAGCGCTGACAAGTATTAAGAAATATTATCCTTTCATTTTAGGCAGTTTCTCATTTTCTTATTGTATATTTGCAATGTGGTTGCACGCACAGGCATGATGCCGTTCTGCAGCGCAACAGGCAACAGCGCAGATGCGTCAGCCGCCACAAGAAAAGCAAAACAATTAAACACTGCGAGATATGAATATTGGAGACAAGGCGCCCGAAATACTCGGGCACGACGAAAACGGCAACGAGATAAGGCTCAGCGACTTCAAAGGCCGCAAGCTGGTGCTATATTTCTATCCTAAAGACCTTACGTCGGGATGCACCACCGAGGCGTGCAACCTGCGCGACAACTACACAAAGCTGAAGGAACTCGGCTACGAGGTGATTGGCGCAAGCGTGGACGACGGCAAGCAGCATCTTAAGTTCATAGCAAAGAACGAACTGCCGTTCCACCTCATTGCCGACACAGAGAAGACTCTCGGCGAGCAGTTTGGCGTGTGGGGCGAGAAGAAGATGTACGGCCGCACCTACATGGGCACCTTCCGCACCACCTTCATCATTGACGAGAACGGCGTGATTGAGCGCATAATCTCGCCAAAGGAGATCAAGGTGAAGAACCACGCCGAACAGATTATCGGAGAACAGAAATAACATAAAAGATAACAGCCGCCACAACGCCCCCGCTACAGCAAGGGGGCGCAAGCGGCAAAACCCTATTAACCCTAAACATAAAACTCATGATTAACCGACAACTTCTGCACCCGGAGAGCATCGTCGTAATCGGCGGCTCAAACAACGTTCACAAACCCGGAGGCGCCATCGTGCGCAACATTATCAACGGAGGCTACAAGGGCGTTCTGCGCATTGTCAACCCGAAAGAAGACGAAGTGCAAGGCGTAAAGGCATTTCACGACATAAGCGAACTGCCGCCCACCGACCTGGCTATTCTCGTAATACCATCGCACATGTGCCCCGAAACAGTAGACCGCCTGGCTGAAGACAAAGGCGTAAAGGCCTTCATAATAATATCTGCAGGCTTCGGCGAGGAGACAAAAGAGGGAGCAAAGCTCGAACAACACATACTCGACACCTGCGAACGCCACGGAGCAGCACTCATAGGACCTAACTGTATCGGTCTGCTCAACTCATGGCATCACAGCGTGTTCACCAAACCAATACCTACACTGCACGAAAAAGGCGTCGACTTCATCAGCGGTTCGGGCGCAACGGCAGTGTTTATCCTCGAGTCGGCCGTAACAAAGGGCCTGCCATTCAACTCTGTATGGAGCATCGGCAACGGCAAGCAGATCGGCATCGAGGACGTGCTGCAATACATGGACGAGAACTTCGACCCGGAGAAAGACTCACACGTCAAGCTGCTCTACATCGAGAACGTGAGCAATCCTGACAAGCTTCTCTTCCACGCCTCATCGCTCATACGCAAGGGATGCCGCATAGCAGCCATCAAGGCCGGCAGCAGCGAGAGCGGAAGCCGTGCCGCATCATCGCACACAGGAGCCATTGCCAGCAGCGACTCAGCCGTAGAGGCACTGTTCCGCAAGGCGGGCATCGTGCGCTGTTTCTCAAGAGAGGAACTCACAACCGTGGGCTGTATCTTCACACTTCCGCCGCTCACAGGCCGCAACTTTGCCATCGTAACCCACGCAGGAGGCCCCGGCGTGATGCTTACCGACGCGCTGTCTAAAGGCGGACTCAACGTTCCGAAGATTGAAGGTCCCGACGCCGACGAGCTGAAGAGCCTGCTCTTCCCCGGAGCATCAGTGGCTAACCCCATAGACATCCTTGCAACCGGAACACCCGAGCATCTGGGCATAGCCATCGACTACTGCGAAAACAAGTTTAAGGACATCGACGCCATATTCGTAATCTTCGGCACACCGGGCCTCGTCCAGCTGTATGAGGCTTACGACGTGCTGCACAAGAAGATTCTGGAGTGCAAGAAGCCTATATTCCCCATCCTGCCTTGTCTGCACACAGCAGGACCGGAAGTGGCAGAGTTCCTGAAGAAGGGACACGTAAACTTCAGCGACGAGGTTACGCTCGCAACAGCCCTCACGCAGATTATGAAGACGCCAAAGCCGGCATCGCCCGAGATAGAACTCTTCGGCGTTGACATCCCGAGGATAAGAGAGATTATTGCAGGCATCAAGGAAGACGGATACATCGCCCCCGAACTGGTGCATCAGATATTCGAGTGCGCAGGCATACCTATGGTGCCCGAAATGGTGAGCGACTCTAAAGGCGAGCTTACTGCATTTGCCGACAAGGTAGGCTATCCGGTAGTGGCAAAGGTCGTAGGCCCTGTACACAAGAGCGACGTGGGCGGCGTTGCGCTCAACATAATGAGTGCGGAACATCTCGAAATGGAGTTCGACCGCATGATGAAGATTGAAGGCGCAAAGGCAATCATGGTGCAGAAGATGATCAAAGGCAAGGAACTGTTTATCGGAGCCAAATACGAACCGCGCTTCGGCCACATCGTATTGTGCGGACTCGGCGGCATCTTCGTCGAGGTGCTGAAGGACGTTTCAAGCGGACTTGCTCCTCTGTCTTATGACGAGGCCTACTCAATGATACGCTCTCTGCGCGCATACAAGATAATAAAGGGTACGCGCGGACAGAAAGGTCTCAACGAGCAGAAGTATGCAGAGATTATCGTGCGCCTGTCAACACTTCTGAGGTTTACCACCGAAATAAAGGAGCTCGACATCAACCCGCTGCTGGCCGACGAAGACAACGTTACGGCAGTAGACGCCAGAATACGTATTGAAAAATAACAATAACAAACCTTCGGGCGGCGTCGGCAGATGCCGCCCGACGTTCATTAAATGCCCCTGGCATAAAACTTATATTTAAAGGAAATGAAGATACTCGTAATAGAAGACAACGCCGACCTGAGAGACATCATTGTACGCTCGCTCGAAAAAGAGTACTACGTGGTGGAGACAGCCCCCGACTACGCTACGGCTCACACCAAGCTGTTTATTTATGAATACGACTGCATACTGCTGGACATTATGCTGCCTGACGGCAACGGCCTTAACCTGATGAGAGAACTGGCAGAACGCGGCAAGCGCAAGAACGTCATCATAATATCGGCAAAGGATTCTATCGACGACAAGGTGGCCGGACTCGAACTCGGCGCCGACGACTATCTGGCTAAGCCCTTCCATCTGGCTGAGCTGCACGCACGCATCAGGAGCGTGATGAGACGCCACACACAGAACGGCGAGAACAACATAAAGTTCGGCAACGTGACTATCCATCCCGACACATTCAAGGTGGAGGTGAACGGACAGGACATCGACCTCGGACGAAAGGAGTATGAAATTCTTCACTATCTTGTCAACCGGGCAAACCGCCTGATAGAGAAGCAGACGCTGGCCGAAGGCGTGTGGGGCGACGACATCGACCAGGCCGACAACTTCGACTTCATATATGCACAGATAAAAAACCTGCGCAAAAAGCTGAAGACGGCTGGCGCCGACATCGAGATAAAGACGATATACGGTTTCGGATATAAGCTCATTAAGGTATGAAGCTGCAGAACGTCCTAACCTTCAGACTGTCGGTGCTAAAGGCCATAGGCATTGCCCTGTGGGCCGTAGGCTTCTATTTTGCGATAATAAAAGAAATCAACAACAAGACCGACGACAGTCTGACGAGCTATGCCGAAGCGCTCATAACCGACTATCTGGCAGGAGTGCCCCTGCCCGACACCCACAACGGCGCAGGCAACAACTACTATATACACACCGTGTCGGACGAGTATGCCGAGAGCCACTCGCACATAAGATACCGCGACATGGAGACGTATGTGCCCAACGACAACAAGTTTGAACAGACAAGGGCCGTAACGTATATCTTCAAGTCGAACGACGACAAGTATCATGAGCTTACGGTGTTCACGCCAACGATAGACAAGCAGAACCTGAAGAACTCTATATTCATCTGGCTTGTGGTGCTGTATTTCGGTCTGCTCACAGGCATGATAATCGTCAACCTGTGGACCATCAGGCACAGCATGAAGCCGCTGAAAAGGCTCTTCGGATGGCTCGACACGTATAAGCTCGGCAAGAACATAAAGCCGCTGGAGAACGACACGAGGATAACCGAATTCAGAAAGCTCAACGAAACGGTGATGAGGAGCATTGAGCGAAACGAGAAGCAATATGAACAGCAGAAGCTCTTCATAGCCAACGCGTCGCACGAGATGCAGACGCCGCTGGCCGTATGCCGCAACAGGCTCGAGATGCTGCTCGACGAAGAAGGACTTACGGAGAACCAGATGGCGGAGATAATAAAGACGCTGCACACACTGAAAGAGCTGACGGAGACCAACCGCTCGCTGCTGCTTCTGTGCAAGATAGACAACGGACAGTTTGCCGCACACGGATCTGTAAGCCTTAAGGAGGTTACGGCGCATGCCGTAAACAATCTTAAACCGGTATACTCGCGCATGAAGATAACCGTCAGCAACATGTGCGAAGAGGCTCCCGTGGCAGACATGGACGAGCAGCTGGCCAACGTGCTGATGACCAACCTCGTGAAGAATGCCTTTGTGCATAACATAGAAGGGGGCGAGATAAACATCACGTCGGACAGTTCACACATAAAGATAGAGAACACCGGACAGCCCGAGCGGCTTGACAGCGACAAGATATTTGAACGCTTCTATCATTCAGCCGGCAAGAAATCGTCAACCGGACTGGGACTTGCCATCGTAAAGGCCATCTGCTCGCAGTACGGCATGGAGATAACCTACAGCTTCAGCAACGGAAAACATGCGTTCGAAATAAGGAAAAGCAAAAATTAGTTAAAAACCTGATTCCGAACCGTTTTTTCAGATTCTTTTCAGAAACCCCTTGCATCTTTGCATCAAACAAAAGAACAAACAATGATTACAAACCCTAAAAAAAAGAAGATTATGAAAAGAATTATCCAGACATGTGTAGTTGCATTAGTTTGCATGATAGCGTTCCAGGTTAAAGCTGTTGCCGACAACGACAAGCCAATAGCAGTAAGTCAGCTTCCGGCTGTTTCGCAGCAGGTGATAAAGAGTCACTTCGCAGGCAAGAAGGTGGCTATGGCAAAGCAGGAGACAGGACTGCTAGACAAGAACTACGAGGTGGTGTTCACAAGCGGCGAGAAGGTGGAGTTTGACAAGAAAGGCAACTGGAAAGAGATTGACTGCAAGCTCTCAGCCGTGCCGGCAAAGCTCATCCCCGCAAAAATAGCAAGCTACCTGAAATCCAACTATCCGGGAGTAAAGGTGCTGAAGCTTGAAAAGGGCAACAACGAATATGAGGTTAATCTGGCCAACGGCATGGAGATAACCTTCAACAAGAACTTCGTTGTCATAGACATCGACTAAATAAAACTGACATGACAATAAAGCATCTGATGCCTGCAATGACAAAACCGGCGCTATAGCAGCCAAAAGGCGTCAGAACTGCAAAAAGCTGACAGACAGAGCCACAGCAACAACGCAAGGCACATGTCTGCCAGCTTTGCCCCAAGTAAGCCATAAGGCTGCGCCGGGCTAGCCCACAGGCGTATGCCGACTGATATATTACACTTTGTGTATTTGCCGCAGTCTGTTTGACCATTTTGCGTTGACGTAGCCAGCTACGCCTGCGTCAAAACGGACAAACAGACATATGACATAAAATGAGAAGGCTACAAAACAGCAGACGGCAATGCGGCAAACGGGCAGAGACAACCCTCCGGGACAAGCCGGATAATCTCTATATGACAGACAGTAACTTAACAAAACCCGCAGAATACATTATGAAAGATTACATCAAAAAAGCTGCAATGATGATAACATTGCTCCTGGCCGTAACACTAAATGCCGCGGCCGGCAACGAGAAACCTATCAGTGTAAGCCAGATGCCGCATAATGCACAGCAGCTGCTCAGCAGGCACTTCAGCAACAAGAAGGTGGCCTTGGCGAAAGTGGAATCGGGATTCTTCTCAAAAGAATATACCGTTATCTTCACCAACGGTGAGAAAATAGAGTTTGACAGCAACGGCAACTGGACCGAAATAAGCTGCAAGCGCTCGGCCGTGCCGGCAAGCATAGTTCCGCCGCAAATAAGTTCGTATGTCAAGAAGAACTATCCGGGATGCATAATAATTAAGATTGAAAGAGACGACAAAGAATACGAAATAGACCTGTCGAACCGCATAGAGATAACGTTCAACAAGAAATTCCAGGTCATAGACATTGAATGATAAACCTATATTCTATAAAAGCAAACAGCAACAGGCACCATGGCCGACGCATGACATACTGAAAACGATATATCTACAATCTAGATAATAATGCAAGAGCACACCTCCCGACTTTATGTGAGGCGTGCTCTTGCCGTATAATTCCTGACCGTTCATCCGGACAGATGCGGCATTTCGCCCTCCAAAAGACGGTCTTTTGCATTGCAATATGCCGTCTTTCACACGGCAAAAGGGCACCTTTCATAATGCAAAAGACGACATTAGGGCATGCAATACGAATATACATCGGCACACTGTAGACCGAAAATATTTTCTTAAAAAACTCATCACTCGTCACATTCCTGCGTAACATTCTGGATATCAGCAGGATATACTGTGACGAGTTGACTTCTCAACTCGTCACGCCACGCCCTGACATTGTTGTGTGATGAGTTGATTTCTCAACTCATCACGCTTCAAATTACTGACAGCCAGCGCATTATATGCGAATGTGATGGGTGATGAGTTTTTAAAGAAAATAGTTTTACTTCATCAGTAACGCCAGTCACCATGCTGCTCATTTCACCCTGACGACAATCCTACGGTATGACGTCAGAGCCGGACTGCCGTTGTCTGTAACTTCCTGAATGAGGTGTATCGTAGCCTTTGACACTGATTCCGGTATTGACAAAGACGGACGCGCCGTGGCTGCATCGCTCACTTCAATACGCAGACCGCAGTCGGTAGCGTCATCATAGACATAAAGCCTGTAGCTTATCTCGTTGCCGTCTGGATCATAAGAGCCCGAAAAGTCGAACTGCAGCCGATCGCCTGGCTTAGCGTCAACATATCTCACAGCCTTGGTGTCAGTCTTCTCGTCACTGAAACGTACTACAGGATGATGGTTGGCATCATTATAGTCTGCACACACACTCCATTTTACACGTGCCGCAAAATCGTTCAGTATGGCTGTCTTCCATCGGGCAATGGCCTCATTGCCCTCGCCCGAATTGGTGAACATATAGTAAGGATCATACTGTTTCTCGTCAAGATTATTCTTCTCAACCCAGTCCATACCTCTTACACCTGCCACCTTTTCCGTGCCGAAGCGTCCGCCCCAGCCGCCGTATTCAGGCTCCGACGGCACATTCAGCCCGTTGTCAACAAGATACATAAAGGCAGGGCTGTCGCCCTCTGTGGCCCACATCCTGTCAGGATAAGCAGCGCCGAGAGAACCATACTTCTGCACATTGTCGTCTACCCAACTGTCTGACGGCGCCCAGCCGTACACGGCAGTATTGCGAAGATAGACGATGTCGGGAAAGGTTCTGGCTATCCATGCTCCGGCATCACACTGCCCAAGCACGTCATAGATGCGCAGCTTCGACACAAACTTGGCCACATCTGCCGCACTCCTTGTGTGCTTCACCTTCCACAACGCCTGAGCCACCGTGTTCATGCCTCCCCATGCGTTAACCCATACCGGGCGGGGATCTTTGCTGTCAACGGCACGTATTATGAGTTCTGAGCCCGGAGTGTCGTGTCCCTCACCTACGTCGGCCATGCCCACTCCAGCCTGACCGGCAACGGCTACAGAGCGCAGACTGGCGGCTGAAGGATAGCTCTTGTCGTGAACAATAAGATTAGGATAAGCCTTCTCGTATGCATCTATAATCTTATTCAGCACGGGCAAGCCCAGAGGCGTCTTCACAAATGCCACGTTACATATAAGTCCCTCGATGTCAACATCATCAGACATGAGCAAGAGATGCACCATAGACTGCTCGTCGTCGGGATCGGTTCCGCCGATGTCGGTAGTAACGATTAGCCTGTGCTTCTCCGCAAACAAGCACGAAGGGGCGGCAAGCATGAATGAAGATGATAAAAGAATAAATAATAATCTGAATAAGGAATTGCGTTTAATCATGGATAATAAAATTGATGATAAAAAATCTTTATATGTTATTGACGTTATATACAAATACGGCAAAAGGCAAGTGCAATGACAGATAAGAAACCTGTGATTTTTAAGCAGACTTTGCCTAGCCGTTTCATATCTTTTTCAAAGATACAAAAAAATTATCATATCCATACGAAAACAATCAAGCCGGTAATTCTGTTTCACAAAAAATAACCTTTCTGCACATCGCCCCGAAATCAGGACAAGGCACAAAAAGGATAAAAATGAAGTAGGCAGATTGCCTGACGACCGGACACGGCATGAGCCTGACACAGGCTATTCTATGAGTTCTATGCTCACACCGTTGAACTCCTTGACAAAATCGAGAATGCGGGTGCGGTAATTCCTGCGGCGCAGCTTCATCTCTAGCGTAACCTCATATTGCCGTTCTCCGTCAACCACAATCTGCTTCATCCCGTAGTTGTCAAAGTCAACGCCATCAGCCTGCAGCTCGCTGAGCAGCTGACGCACTGTGTCATGGCTACGTGTGGAAAACGTTACGGCTATCTTTTTCATTCCGAAACGGTTAACCACAAAGGAGAACACCTCAAGACAGCACAGCACAAGCACCGTGCTGCCTATGGCGAGGGCATAAAGCCCGGTGGCAGCAGTCATGCCTATGGCAGCAGTAGCCCATAGCCCGGCAGCCGTGGTAAGCCCTTTCACCACATGTTTCTGAAAGATTATGGTGCCGGCACCAATAAATCCGATACCCGTAACCACCTGAGCCGCAATACGCGACGGGTCGAAAGAGGCAAACGAGCTGTAGATTTTCAGCGACTCGTCGAAGCCATACTGCGAAAGGATGGTGAAAAGAGCCGACCCCATCGCCACAAGAAAATGTGTACGCGTACCGGCTTCCTTAGCCCGCAGCTCTCGCTCAAGGCCGACAGCAGCGCCCAGCACACCGGCAATGGCTATGCGCAAGATGAATTCGGTAGTAGTAAACATAAGCATATAACTATTTTATGCAAACATACACATTTTTTCCGAATATCCAATGTCCGGCCGCCGCTTTTTCAGATTACTGACGGTAACAGTCTCCCTGCCCTACTTGCCTGACGACATCTGCCTGCGGAGCAGACGGCCGACAACGCTCCAGTAAGGCATCCTTTTCAGCGTATCCCTAACGGGCTGAATGTCCCATACAAGGAAGATGAGCAGCACAACTGTGGCTATGATGCACGTAACGCCGAACAGTTGTTTCAGACTGACGAGTATCACCTGCGTGGCATCGTACGGCATGGCGCGCGCAAAGTTTTCTGCTATGTGATGCCTGAGCGAAAAGCTGTATATACCCGAACATATAGTGTCAACCACGCCGTTGCGGATGAAGCCCACCATGGTTAGCCCCATGAAGAAATGCTGAAACGGCATCAGTTCTTCGAGATATATTGTAAGGGCTGTGAAGAATATAGCCACGCCGAAGGTTCTGCAAAATATAGGCAGATAGAAGCTCGCAATGTCAAGACCGGGCGTAATCATAAGATACATCTGCACCTCATAAGCCAGCAGGGACATGAGTCCTACGGTGAGCAGGCGCGTAAACTTCTGCCTGAGCACCTTTATCCAGAACATCACGAACAGACATCCACATATAGTGCCAACCCACTCGACAAGATAGAACACAGACATGGATATTGCGCCGAAATGGAGCACGCCCGACGTAAACGTGTTCTGCAATATCTTAGGGGTTGAGTTGATAAGTTCAACCAGCGCAAACACAGCAAGCAGGGGCAGCAGACGCTTATAGAGCCATGCCTCAGGGGCTATATAGGGATGGCGGATGTGGCGCATGCGCTGCAACGCAAAGTAGAACGTCACGGGCACCATGAACGTAACTACACGAAACGGACGTCCGTCCCACCAGTTGTAATACTCGCCGTAATTGAACAGGAACACTACTTCAATCAACAAAGCCGACCAGAGCACGCAGCCCAGCCAGTCGAGACTTATCAGCGGCAGCGGCTTCATGAAGCGGAAATCATGGGTGAGCACATACACCATTAGCGCAATGAAGAGCATTGCGCCCGTCATAGCCCAGTGCATGGCATACCAGCTCTGGAATATATATGTAAGGTGGACGGTTATCCAAGACGACAGACTCATGTCGCCGAGAACAATACAATAAAGCAACGGGAAGAATATTGTGAAGTCGCGCTTTGATGTCATCCACAGTTGTATATTAGACATACACTCAAACGTTCCGCAGAGTTTGAAAAATCCTGCAACATAAGAGAGAAGGCACAGCATGGGCACCGACTCGGTGTACATGCACAGCCAGTTGCATGCGGCAATGGCAAGAGCTGCCGTTATGAGCAGCTGGCGGTTGGTGAACCTGAACTTGAAGCGGAAAAGGAAAGGGAAAGGCATGTTAACGCCTATAACGCCGCACAGCACAATCATCGTAACATCCTCGCGCATGATACACATGTCGCCCATCACGTGAGGCATAGCTCCGGCATACATGCCTCCTGCCAACTGAAACAGAAAGGCGAAGAAGACATATATCCACGGCTGTATTTTCTTGGGCACGAAGCCGTTCATCATCGGCATCGTGAACGGTCCTGTAGGAATCGGCGGCATATCACTTATACATTACCAATGTTTCAACATTCAGTCCGGCACGGAGTTTCTTCAGGTCGGTCTCGCTGTTCTTTCCTACAATGGCTATACGCACCGGCACACGCTGCTCTACCTTCACGAAGTTGCCCGTGGCATTGTCGGCAGGCACCATAGAATAAGCCGAGCCCGTGGCAGGACTGAGCGACTCAACCACACCTTTATATGTAACGCCCGGAATGGCATCGGCAGTAAACTCAACAGCATCGCCTATAGAGATGTTCTTCAGCTGTGTTTCACGATAGTTGGCAATAACCCACACCTGATCGTCGTCCACAATACGTGCGAGCATCTGTCCGGGCTGAACGAGCTGACCTACATGAATGTCCTTTCGGCCCATCACTCCGTCGCTTGTAGCCACGATAACCGTATAAGAAAGGTTAAGACGGGCAAGATTTACGGCAGCCTCGGCCACGCTTACGCCTGCCGTGTTCTGACTCAGGCGGTGAGCCTGCTCGTTCTTTACGAGCGATGTAGAGCGGCGGCTTGCGCTTGCCTGCTCGTAACGTGCCTTCGCCGCCTTATATCTTGTCAGCGCGTTGTCATACTGCTGACGGGTAACAGCGTCTTTCTTCAGCAGCGAGGCATAGCGCTCATAGTCGCGGCGGGCGTTGTCCATGTCGGCTTTAGCCTCCTCAATGCCAGCAGAAGCCACTCTTACGTTGCTCGTCGTAGTGTTCATTCCGGCTGATATGGCAGAAGAGCCCGAACGTGAGCCGCGATAGCTGGCCTCTGCCTGAGCAAGCTGAAGACGATATTCGGCATCTTCGATGATAACGAGCGTGTCGCCCTTCTTCACGTGCTGATATTCCTCAAAGCGTATCTCCTTGATAAATCCCTGCACACGTGTGTTTATCGGTGTTATGTGGCGCTGCACCTGTGCGTCGTCTGTATATTCTGTGTTTGCCGGATGGGCAAAGCGGGTTACGACATACGTTATTGCTCCGATGAGCAACAGTATGATTACTACATTGTATATTCTTTTTATAAGTTTCTTGTTGTTCATATCTTATGTCTGTTATTTGTAATTTCTGTCCGTAGCCGTACCTGTATCGGTTCAGGCAGTGCGGCCGGTATTGTTTTTATGTATTTACACAGGTGCCTTATCAGATTTCACCTGCAATATACTTCATTTTATAGTATGCGTAAATGGTGCCTATGCGTGCGTCAACCTCCTGAAGTTCGGCGTTAAGCTTTATGTTAGATGCATCGACCATATCAGTTATCAGCGCCATCTGACTCATGTAGCGGTCGCTGACCACCTGATAGTTCTGAGCGGCAAGCTCTACGCTCTTCTGCTGTGTGCGCAGTTCGACAAACGACTGGCGATAGAGCGTGTATGCCTGCTGCATCTGGTTGTCTACACTCTCTGCCGTAACGGCATGATTCTCGTTGCTCTGCACAATCTGCGCCTTAGCCTTGCGCACCGTCTTGTTGCCCTTGAACAACGAACTGAGCGAATATTTTATGCCGATACCGACATACCAGATGTTGAAGTTGTTGTCAATAGGCGGCAAGTCGTAAGTGAACGGACCGCTGAAATTGTCAGTAGCAAACACCACAACCTTAGGCATAAGGTCGCTCTTTGCCATGCGCAATTGTTGCTGGGCCATATCTACACCGAGTTTCGACTGGCGCAGCAACGGCGACGAAACTGATGCCCGGCTCTGCCAGTCGGCCTCGTTGCCATTGTCTGATGCGGTTTTAAGTTCTGCTGTGTCGGGCATGATTACAACATCCGAAGTAAGTCCGAGGGTGTTACAGAGCTGATGGTTTAGCACGCTGCGCTGATCCTGAAGCTTGCGCAGTCCGAGTTTGAGCGACTCCATCTGCAGTTCATATCGTGTAACGTCGTTGCGCAGCGCTATGCCCTCTTCATGTTTTGCCTTTATATCGGCAATAAGTTTTTCGGTAAGCGCAATGTTGCTGTCATAAACTTTCATTCCGTTAGACAGCTTAACCAAGTCGAGATACTGACCGAGAGCCATGAAGCGCTGCTGACTGCGACTGAGGGCAACGCCTGTCTCTGCCTGTTCTTTCTGAAGTTCGGCAAGGCGTATGCCCGTGTTGATGGCTCCTCCGGCATAAACCACCTGCTGAGCTTCGAGCGCAAAACTGTTGCCGAAGTGTGGCTGGGTGATGCCTTTGGCATTGCTGAAATCGCGGTCGGTCATAAGCACGTTGCCGTTATAACTAACGGACAACGAAGCATTAACATCAGGCAGACGCCGGCTCTTTGCCTCCGAAATGGCATGATGTGCCACGTCGACTTCCGACTTTTGGGCACGCAACTGTCTGCTGCCCGTCTCAACAAGAGAAAACAACTCGCTCACCGTCATTGTGCGCTGCGTCTGCGACAATGCATCTGTTGACTGAAGAAGCAGTGCGCCGGACAATACGGCATAAACAAATTTACATCTAATCATCACTTTTATATTTTCACTATATTTTCCATTAATCCAGAGAAATGGTCTGAAACCGGGTGCAAAGGTAAGACTATTTAACAATTAAATGATTTTAATTTTTTCGCGAGAAATGGGACTTTTCGGAACAAACGTGGTGTTTTGTCACTCAATATAGCGATATTTGCAGCACAAAACGGAGATATGCATATTTCAGACATAAGTAAAAGCAACATACGACAAGCCCATGAAATTTGAAACATTCGCATCAGACAAGGCGCAGCTCTGCACAACATCGCTGAAAGAACTTGAAGCAGAATCGAACGTTATAGACTATGGTGCAATAATATTATGTAAAGGCGGCACGGCAACAATGCGCATCGACTTTAAAGACTGGCATCTGAAAAAGGATGCCGTAATAACACTATTCCCGAACGACATGGTGATGCTGCACAATGTTTCGGACGACTTTGAGGTGGAAATGCTGCGCTACGACAAGACGATGCTGAGGGAGGCGAGCCTGCAACTGGAGCAAACCGTGTACTCTCTGCTGCGCAAGGACAGATGCCGCACAGACAAACAGGTGGTTACGCTGATAATTGAAAACATGTTCAGCCTGCTCAGACTGTATTTCATACAGAAGGACTGTACATGTCTCGACCAGCTTGTGCTCTACCAGCTCAAGGCCTTCTTTCTCGGTTTCTACGACTGGATGGTGCGCAACAGGCACGAGGAGCCTGAAGGCTACGGCTCAAGACGCACCAACGAACTGTTCAACATGTTCATGGAAGACCTCGAACAATATTACATGAAGTCGCACGACGTGGCTTTCTATGCCGGAAAGCTTAACATAACGCCGAAATATCTTAACACCATTGTAAAAAATATGACCGGACACACTACAAAAAATATTATAGACCAATATGTAACTCTGCAGATAAAACTGCAGCTGCGTAACAGTGAGAAAAGCGTCAAGCAGCTTTCATGGGACTTCAAGTTCAGCGACGAGTCGTTCTTCTGTCGCTATTTCAAATTGCACACCGGTCTTACGCCACAGCAATTCAGAAAAAATATCAAGCAACAATGACGCCTGACAGGCCTTACATTTTTGTTAAACTGCGACGCTTGTTTGAAGCATAGTTGGCACATATTTCCGACTAAGCGTATGCATATTATCATCCGTTGACGCATAACAAAAACAATATGCCAAAAGCATGCATTCAGAGGCGGCTGACCACACTTATTTTTTTATCAGATTTAATGCAAAAACCCTCTATCATTTAGTCAATATTTCTTTGCGACTTTGCAAAATTAAACTATCTTTGCAAAAAAATAAATAACAGACATGCGGCATACCACATAGTCTAAACTCTTACGCACGCAAAGACTTGCGCCAAGACATTATGAAAAATATGTGAAAGCCATGAAAACAATCATTGATATGAACAAGATAACTAACATTATCGCCCAAACGAACTGGAAGCAGCAAGGCAAAGACATCTTTTTTCTCTTTGTCGGAGTACTGATGTATGCTACAGGCTACACAGCATTCATATTACCTGAAAAAGTTGTGCAGGGAGCCGTTGCCGGTATTTCAGCACTCATTTACTACACAACGAGTTTTCCTCCCAGTATCTCCATCTGGGTGCTCAATGCCATGATGAT
This sequence comes from Prevotella sp. CAG:255, assembly GCF_000431195.1. Classification (NCBI taxonomy): domain Bacteria; kingdom Pseudomonadati; phylum Bacteroidota; class Bacteroidia; order Bacteroidales; family Prevotellaceae; genus Prevotella; species Prevotella sp. CAG:255. The sequence goes on from NZ_HF986778.1 coordinate 117,511, forward strand.
CATCATAGCAATCAAGGCTCTTACACCCCAGTTCGTAATAAGGACGGTGATAGGCGTCACGATGCTGTCGCTCTGTGTGGGCTTCCTTCAGCCTTTCTTCACCGCTCACCCGATTATAACTCCCGGAGAAGACAAATTCATGCATGTCCTCATTGCAGCACTGCTCTGCGGAACAGGACTTGGCATCGTCTTTACACACAACGGTTCTACAGGCGGAACAGACATACTGATGGCGGTGTTTAACAAATATTTCAACATCAGTTTCGGCCGCGCCATGCAGTTCATAGATTTCACAATCATAAGCTCATCTTACTTTGTATTCCACAGCGTGGAAACAATCATCTACGGTATCGTGTTCACATTAGTGGTAAGTTTCATGCTCGACTTCGTGGTAAACGGTTCAAAGCAAACTGTGCAGCTGCTGATAATATCTAAAGAATATCAGGAAATCGCCAATAATGTGTCAGGAGGCATGCATCGTGGCGTAACGGTCGTAGAGGGTAAGGGCTGGTATACAAAGAACGATGTCAAGCTGCTGATAATCCTCGCGCATAAATACGAGCTTCAGGACTTGATGATTATCATCAAACAGATCGATCCTAACGCGATGGTTTCACAGACGTTCTGTCACGGCGTGTTCGGGGCAGGCTTCGAAAAGATAAAATAGTCTACATATAATTCTGAAAGTATTAAATACACACATATTCGTGATATAACACTTTCATGTACAGCAACAGGTCATTTTCTGCCGCTGTACATGAAAGTGATAGTTTTTTTAATTTTTAACCATAATTATTATGAATGATATCAAAAAAAAGGGCAAGGCCGAAGTAAAGAATTCTTTTTATAAAGATCTTTTTTTCCTTACATTTGGAATATTACTTTATTCATTCGGATATACGGCCTTTATCCTTCCCGAACAGGTTGTGATGGGAGGCGTTTCCGGTATATCGGCGCTGCTGTTCTATGCCTTCGGATTTCCTCCCGGTATTTCGATCTGGGTGCTTAACGTTACTATGCTTATCATTGCCTGCAAGGCACTCACCAAGCAGTTTATCATCAGAACCATCATCGGCGTGTCTATCATGTCGGTATTTGTGGGCATACTTCAGCCCCTGTTCCAGGCATATCCCATAATCACGGCCGGCGAAGACAAGTTTATGCATGTTATTCTCGGAGGTGCAATGGCCGGCGGAGGCCTCGGTCTGGTGTTCTCGCATAACGGCTCTACAGGAGGAACCGATATATTGATAGCCCTGCTGAACAAATACTTCAGCCTGAGCTTCGGACGTGCCATGCAGTTTATCGACATTACGATTATCAGCTCATCTTATCTGCTGTTCCACAGCACCGAGACAATCGTCTACGGTATCGCCTTCACTCTGATTGCAAGTTATGTCTGCGACTACGTTGTCAACGGTTCACGCCAGACTGTGCAGTTTATCATCATATCAAAGGATTATGAAAAGATTGCAGACCAGATCAACCAAAGCGCCCACAGAGGTGTTACCGTTGTTGAGGGCAAGGGCTGGTATTCAAAGAAGGAAGTGGACATACTTATCGTTCTGGCAAGAAAATATGAGTCTCAGGAAATATTCCACTACATTAAGAATATCGACCCCCATGCCATGGTTTCACAGACATTCTGCCACGGCGTGTTCGGCGAAGGCTTCGACAAGATGAAATAATGCCTGCGGCCACATGGCCCAAGCATAGCCGGCAAAGAAAAGAATAATAGCCGGACAAAAGAAACGAACGAAGTTAACGGACAACAGTTTTTATATCTCCTACATGGCGATTTGTCCGTTAACTTCGTTTTATTACAGTGCCAGATGCCTTTCGCAGAACGCATCAACAGACACGACTACATTTTTAAAACTTCTGTATTATTTATATGAAATACATTCTACACACATTTCAGCGAATAGCATTCATCCTTATTTGCATCTTCCAGATAACGGCCATGCATGCCGAATCAGAGAAGTTTACGGTGCGCGGACGCATCGTAGACAGACTGTCGCGCGAGCCTGTCATAGGCGCAAGCGTATCGGTGCAGGGTCTGCAGGGCGTCGGGGCTGCCACCGACACCACCGGAGTGTTCGTCATAAGCGGCGTCAATCCAGGCATCTGCCGGCTCTACGTTACGTGCATAGGCTACAAGAGCGTGCTGTCTGCCGAATATTTCGTGTCGGCAAAGATGCCTACGATAGAGATTGAGCTTGACGAAGACTCAAAGCATCTCAACGAAGTTACGGTTAGCGTGCCCGTGATAAGGCGCGTAAAGCCAAGTCCGGTGAGCATGCAGATAATAGGACTCGGCGAGATAGAGAAGAGTCCGGGCGGCAACCGCGACATCTCGCGCATTGTGAGGTCGGTGCCGGGCGTATCGTTCTCTCCTATCGGCTATCGCAACGACCTCATCGTAAGGGGCGGCTCGCCGTCGGAAAACCGCTTCTTCATGGACGGCATAGAGATACCTAACATCAACCACTTTGCCACTCAGGGTGCGTCTGGCGGCCCGGTGAGCATACTAAACGCCGACCTTATACGCGAAGTGCAGTTCTATACAGGCGCATTTCCGGCTGACCGCGGCGGCGCATTAAGCTCGGTGATGGACATAAGTCTGCTCGACGGCAACACCGACGAAAACTCTTTCAAGGCCACTCTCGGAGCATCAGAAGTGTCGCTCAGCGGCATGGGCCACTTCGGCAGCAACACTACATATCTGTTCTCTGTGCGCCAGTCGTATCTGCAACTGCTCTTCAAGATGATCGGCCTGCCCTTCCTGCCAAACTACATAGACGGACAGTTTAAGATAAAGACCAAACTGGGCAAGAAAGACGAAATAACTTTCCTCGGGCTTACGGGCATCGACAACATGAAACTAAATACTGACCAAGAAGGAGAGGACGCCGAATACATGCTGAGCTACCTGCCCCGCATAACGCAGCAGACGTTTACGCTCGGTGCATCTTATAAACATTATGCCGGAAAGAACGTAACAACGGTTTCGCTCGGCTATAACTATCTGGGCAACCAGAATCTTAAATACCGCAACAACGACGACTCGACTCCCGAAAACCTTACGCTCGACCTCAGTTCGCGCGAACAGAAGCTGTCGCTGAGAGCCGAAAACCGCACATATAACGACCGCTGGACATGGCGCGAGGGCGTTGAAGCATGGTATGCCTTCTACAACGACCACACATACCAAAAAGTTTATCACAACGAAAGCTCAATATCGCAATACTCAACCGACATCAACTTTGCAGGATGGGCAGCCTACGGTTCGGCGCGCTATACGAGTGAAGACGGAAGACTTACGGCCAACATGGGCCTGCGCCTCGACGGATGCTCTTATTCTAACATAACAGCGCGCTTCTGGGAGCACATCTCGCCCACATTATCATTGTCTTACAAGTTTCTGCCGTCGTGGGCCGTCAACATCGGCGCCGGAATGTATCATCAGCTGCCACCATACACAGCCCTGGGATATAAGGACGAAAACGGCCAACTGGCCAACAAGTCGCTCGAATATATGCGCGTAAAGAACGCGGCGCTGGGCGTAGAATGGACACCGGGCAAGCAGATAACGGTGAGTCTGGAAGGTTTCTACAAACATTACACTGACATTCCGCTCTCCGTTGCCGACAACATTCCGCTCTCATGCAAGGGCAACGACTATGGCGTTGTGGGCAACGAGCTGCTCGTTTCGTCGGCCAAGGGCAGGGCTTACGGCCTCGAAGCCACCATGCGCTGGCAGATACCGGGCAAACTGGTGTCTATGGCGTCGTTCACATTATTCAAGAGTCAATACAAGAACAACTCAGACGCTGGATATATCAACTCGGCATGGGACAACCGCTTCATTGCCAACGTGAGCGCCACCTACGAGCTGCCGCGCAACTGGAGCATAGGAGCCAAGCTGAGTGCGATAGGCGGCAGTCCGTATACGCCGTATGACGTTGAAAAGTCGTCGCTTGTGGAGGCATGGGACGCACAGGGACGCCCGTATTACGACTATTCGAAATTTAACACCGAACGTCTTGACGCCTTTGCACAACTTGACATCCGCGTAGACAAAAACTATTACTTCAAAGGCTGGATGCTCGGCTTTTATCTCGACATACAGAACATAACAAAGAGCGTTCTGAGCCAGCCCGACGTGCTGATGAGCACTGGCGTCATTGAAAATCCTGACGCTCCGGCAGCCGAACAGCGCTACAAGATGAAGTATATCAGTCAGGACAGCGGCACGCTGCTGCCCAGCATCGGCATAACAGTGCGCTTCTGACATATACAGAAACATACATTCACACAGAAGTTATCAACAGACAATATCGAAGCTGTTGATAACTTCTGCGTTTTTATTTATCCAAAACCAATCACATCTGTACGCCCGAACAAGCAGAAAGCGCACATGCAACATCAACCAATATGAAAGCATATTCATCAAAAGCCACATCATTATGTCACTTTAGTTTTGTCATGATTTTCTGATGAAATAGAAAAATCAGACAGGCTATGCGCCATATGATGATAAAGAATATTTACATCCGGACATAAAAGGTAAGCTTTTATAAAACAACTCGGCAACTTTTTACCCGGAAACGGGCAGCTTTCAGCATGAAAACCAACCTGTTCTTTTATTGAAATAAAGGCTTTTTTGTCCCATTTAGGACAAAAAACATTGCACATATACGGCGCTACCTGCATAACGACATGTAACACACCGACTTACGTTTGCACACGTTTTCAGGGCATTTTCACGGCCAAATGATTTTAATTTTCAAATATTGCAGTATGAGAGCCTCAACAGAAATCAAAGTGTAAGGCCATAGCATCAAAGGGCGACAATATGCCAAACAGAACGAAGCCGGCATTATATATTAATTATGTATACAGCAGCAGAGAATCAATCAGACTGAAAATTTGTCATACAAATAAGACAAAATGTCAGAGATGAGCTACGGGCATGTATTTTGATTCTCTGATAGCAGACAATCGTAAAAAGATTGTATTCAGGAATAACAAATAAGAAAAAGAAAAGAAAGGAGACTATTATATGACATTCGACAAATTCACAATCAAAGCGCAAGAGGCTGTTCAGGAGGCAGTTAACACCGCACAACGCTCAGGACAGCAGTCGATTGAGCCGGTCCACCTGCTCAAGGGCCTTATGAACAAGGCTAAAGACGTCACCAACTTCCTGTTTCAGAAACTCGGTGTAAACGCCATGCAGGTTGAGACAGTGGTTGACCGTGAGATTAGCCGCTTGCCACGGGTTCAGGGCGGACAGCCTTATCTCAGCAACGAGAGCAACAGCGTGCTTCAGAAGGCCGTAGACATATCGCAGAAAATGGGCGACGAGTTCGTCAGCGTTGAACCTGTAATGCTGGCATTGCTTGATGTAAACTCTACGGCAAGCCGCATAATGAAGGATGCAGGATGCACTGAGAAGGAGATGCGCGCAGCTATAAACGAGCTGAGGCAGGGACAGAAAGTGCAGTCGCAGTCGGCTGACGAAAACTATCAGAGCCTGGAGAAATATGCCAAGAACCTGGTTGAGGAGGCACGTCAGGGCAAACTCGACCCTGTGATTGGCCGTGACGAGGAAATTCGTCGTGTACTTCAGATTCTGTCACGCCGTACAAAGAACAACCCTATACTTATAGGTGAGCCGGGAACCGGTAAGACTGCCATAGTTGAAGGACTGGCTGAGCGTATAGTACGCGGCGACGTGCCGGAGAACCTGAAAGACAAGCAGCTCTACTCGCTCGACATGGGTGCGCTGGTTGCCGGAGCTAAATATAAAGGAGAGTTTGAGGAACGTCTGAAGAGCGTC
>NZ_HF986778.1:123379-142820 GCF_000431195.1 Prevotella sp. CAG:255
GAGCGTCGTCAAGGAGGTTACCAACAGCAACGGCCGTATCATCCTGTTCATAGATGAGATCCACACGCTGGTTGGTGCCGGAGGAGGCGAAGGCGCTATGGATGCCGCCAACATTCTGAAACCTGCGCTTGCGCGTGGCGAGCTGCGCAGCATAGGTGCAACGACACTTAACGAATATCAGAAGTATTTTGAGAAGGACAAGGCTCTTGAAAGGAGATTCCAGACCGTCATGGTTGACGAGCCTGACGAGCTTAGCGCAATAAGCATACTGCGTGGTCTGAAGGAGCGCTACGAGAATCACCATAAGGTGCGTATTCAGGATGATGCCTGCATAGCAGCCGTAAAACTGTCGGAGCGTTACATCAGCGACCGTTTCTTGCCTGATAAGGCCATCGACCTTATGGACGAGGCTGCAGCTAAGCTGAGAATGGAGCGCGACTCTGTACCTGAGGAACTCGACGAGATTACGCGTAAGCTGAAACAGCTCGAGATTGAGCGCGAGGCCATCAAGCGTGAGAACGACCAGCCTAAGATTGAACAGCTCGACAAAGAGATTGCCGAACTGAAAGATCAGGAAAAGGTGTTCCGCGCCAAATGGGAAGGCGAGAAGGCTCTCGTCAACAAGATTCAGCAGGACAAGCAGCAGATAGAGCAGCTGAAGTTTGAGGCTGAGCGCGCCGAGCGTGAAGGCAACTATGAGCGTGTGGCAGAGATACGCTACAGCAGTCTGAAACAGCTTGAAGACGACATCAAGAACATTCAGGATCAGCTGCGCAACACGCAGGGCGGCGAGGCAATGGTGCGCGAGGAAGTTACTGCCGACGATATAGCTGAGGTGGTAAGCCGCTGGACGGGAATACCCGTAACGCGAATGATGCAGAGCGAGCGCGAGAAGCTGCTGCACCTTGAGGAGGAACTGCACAAACGTGTTATAGGCCAGGAAGAGGCAATAACGGCAGTGAGCGACGCTGTTCGCCGCAGCCGTGCCGGACTGCAAGACCCGAAGCGTCCGATAGCTTCGTTCATCTTCCTCGGTACTACCGGTGTAGGTAAGACTGAGCTTGCAAAGGCCTTGGCCGAATATCTGTTCAACGATGAGACCATGATGACGCGAATAGACATGAGCGAATATCAGGAAAAGTTCAGCGTCAGCCGTCTTATCGGAGCGCCTCCGGGATACGTTGGCTACGACGAGGGCGGACAGCTCACCGAGGCAGTAAGGCGCAAACCTTATTCGGTTGTGCTCTTCGACGAGATTGAGAAGGCCCACCCGGATGTGTTCAACATCCTGCTTCAGGTGCTCGACGACGGCCGTCTGACCGACAACAAGGGACGTACCGTAAACTTCAAGAACACTATCATCATCATGACTTCTAACCTTGGAAGCCAGCTGATACGTGAAGACTTGGAGAAACACGGTGGAAAACTCGACAGCCATGAGCAGTCGATGCTCAACAACCAGCTGATGACGCTGCTGAAGAAGACCATACGTCCTGAGTTCCTCAACCGTATCGACGACATAATAATGTTCCTGCCGCTGACTAAGGAGCAGATTGCAGGAGTGGTTAAGTTGCAGATGAACGCCATCAGGAAGATGCTTGAACCGCAGGGTTTCACTCTCGAATACACCGACGCAGCCATCAACTGGCTTGCCGACGCAGGCTTCGACCCTGAGTTCGGTGCCCGTCCTGTAAAGAGAGCCATACAGGAGTATGTGCTCAACGACCTCTCAAAGAAACTTCTTGCTGAGGAGGTTAGCCGCGAAAAACCGATAATAATCGACGCCAACGGCGCAGGACTGGTGTTCAGAAACTAAGGATAAATATGCATAATCGAACATTTCTTAAAAGAAGGGACGGATAAGTAATTTTATCCGCCCCTTTTCTTTTATAATTATCAACATAACTATCAATAACGCAGGGAGGCACCCCAGGTGTGTCCAACATCCAATTTATATGAAAGCGACAATACCATTATGTGAACGTACCTGGGCTACATTCCTACATTTTTATCAATGTTACACAAGATTAAAGGCATCTATTTTTGCGCCAAAAAGCAAAAAACAGAAACATTAGCTCCATGCAATGCAACACTTTGAAACAGAATAAAGACATTAACGGCAATAATGTAAAATTAAATTTGTAACTTTGCAGAAACGTAACATCAGCAGTGCCTTACATAACATTTAAGCCACTCTGATGAGAAATACAATTAAATAATATGCCTGACAAGATATAGGGAAACAAAACGGAAAAAGACAAATACCATGAAAAAACTATTTATATCGCTGACCATAATGCTTGCCGCCACACTGGCCTATGCACAAGAGACATTCAAGAATCCTGTTGTGTGGGCAGATATGCCCGACCCTGACGTGATACGCACCGGCGACGACTTCTGGCTCGTAACAACCACAATGCACCTTATGCCGGGCGCACCGATAATGCACTCTAAAGATTTGGTAAACTGGGAGACCGTGAGTTATCTATTCGACAGGCTCGACGAAACGCCAAAATACAACATGCAGGGCGGCACAGTGTACGGACGCGGACAATGGGCCACGTCGATAAGATACCACAACGGCACATTCTATGCCCTGTTCTCGCCCAACGACGAGCCGTTCCGCTCATTTGTCTACACAACGAAAGACCCGCGCAAGGGATGGACGCTGCACTCTCGCCTGCCCCACTTTCACGACGCGTCGCTGTTCTTCGACGACGACGGGCGCGTGTATGTGTTCAGCGGAACAGGCAAACTGACCGAACTCAACGCCGACCTTACGGCCAAGAAGGATGGCGGCGTGGACATCACGCTCAACGTGCGCGACGAAGAGGAGAACAATCTGCTCGAAGGCAGTCGCGTGATAAAGCACGACGGACACTATTATCTGCTCATGATTTCATGGCCGAAGGACAAGCCGCGCCGACAGCTGTGCTACCGTGCCGACAAGATAACCGGACCTTATGAGAAGAAGGTGATACTTGAAGACAACTTTGCCGGCTTCCCCTATGCCGGACAGGGCACCATCGTTGACGACGGACACGGCAACTGGTATGGCTTCATCTTCCAGGACCGCGGAGCCGTAGGCCGCGTGCCGCTGCTCATGCCGTGCCGCTGGACCGACGGATGGCCTATGCTCGGCAACGTGAACGGCAAGGTGCCTTTCGTGATGAACAAGCCTGTGCAGGGCTTTAAAAACATTGACATGGTGGTGAGCGACGACTTCAACGGCGACACGCTCGACCTGAAACACTGGCAATGGAACCATAATCCGGCCAATGATTTTTGGAAGTTATCCGACGGACGCCTGCGTTTGACCACATGTAGAGTGGTCGACAATCTGTATATGGCACCCAACACGCTGACACAGCGCATGGAAGGGCCTAAATGCAGCGCTTATATAGAGATTGACTTCAGCGGCATGAGAGACGGCGACCGCGCCGGACTTGCCGCATTCAACGGCCACTCGGGCATAATGGCAATAGAGAAGGACAACAGCAAGACATGGCTGACCGTAACGCAGACTCAGGTGAACCTTACAGAGAAGGAACATCTCGTGAGCAGTGTTGACACGCAGGAGAAGGCACGCATAAGCATAACAGGCAACAGGATCTTCCTGCGCATCGACGGCGACTTCAACCTCGGACGCGACATAGCCACATTCTATTACAGCACCGACGGTAAGAAATGGACGGCTATTGGCGGAGAATTTAAGATGAAATTCGACTACCGCCGCCTGTTCATGGGCACAAGATATGCCCTGTTTAACTATGCCACGAAACAGCCGGGAGGACACGTAGACATAGAAAAATTTGTATATAAGAAAGAAGAAAAATAAGACATAAGCCCATAATGACAACAAGGATTGCCATAATAGGCGGCGGTGCGGCGGGATGCTTTGCCGCAATATGCCTGAAAGAGCGCATGCCCGAAGCATGCGTAACCGTATATGAGAGCGGAAACAAGCTGCTGGCAAAGGTGGCCGTAACTGGCGGCGGACGCTGCAACCTGACCAACTCGTTCAGGGATGTGAGGAGCATCGAGGCTGTTTATCCGCGCGGATCACGACTGATGAAGCGTCTGCTGCGCGAGTTTAGTAATGTTGACGCCTTCAGATGGTTTGAGAGCAATGGGGTAAGACTCGTAACGCAAGACGACCAGTGCGTGTTTCCTGTATCGCAAGACGCCATGGAAATTGTCGGCACACTAACACGGCTGATGCACCATAGAGGCGTAAAGATAAAGACACGACACAGGGTAAGCAAGATTGAACACATCTCCGAGAATGAAATAAACAACAATGACGGCTGCCGTTTCAGCATAAGTTTCAGCGGAAGCAACGCGCCGGAAGAACATGCCGACATCGTGTTGGTAACGACAGGAGGCAGCCCGAAGACAAGTGGACTTGATTTTCTGCGAGGCCTCAACCTCGACATCGTGCAGCCTGTACCGTCGCTGTTCAGCGTATGTCTGCCGAAAAACAATGTCACCAAACTGATGGGCACCGTCGTAAACGACGTTACCGCAGGCCTCACCGGCACCAAGCTGAGAGCTACCGGACCGCTGCTGATTACCCATTGGGGCATGAGCGGACCTGCCATTCTGCGCCTTTCTTCATACGCTGCACGCATTCTGCATGATGCCGAATACAAGGCGGAGCTGTGGATAAACTGGTTTGGCGACATGAATGAGCCGGAGGTGGCTGACATGATAAACGAGATGGCTGCAGAAAACAAGCAGAAACAGATTTCGAACATATACCCTGCACACCTAAACAGCCGCCTTTGGGAGCATCTGCTGACACAGAGCGGACTGAAACCTGAAATGAGATGGGCCGAACTGGGCAGCAAGGGCCGCAACCGCCTTGTGGCCACACTGACAAACGACAGATACAGAATAGACGGCAAGAACAAGTTTAAGGAAGAGTTTGTTACCTGTGGCGGCGTTGCCCTGGGCAACATCAGCGCAAAGACTCTTGAATGCAAAAGCCACGAAGGACTATATTTTGCAGGCGAAGTGCTCGACGTTGACGCCGTAACAGGAGGTTTCAACCTTCAGGCGGCATGGACAATGGGATATGTTGCGGCAAAGTCTGTTGCAGAAAAATACGGGACACTATAGTTTCAGCCAGATAAATGCAGGCTGGATAAAAAACAAAATAAAGGAACACCAGGCGCCTGGTGTTCCTTTATTATTATGATACTTTTCTAATTAAAGCACCTTCTTGTACAGTTCAACGATCTGCTCCTCCGTAACGTCACGCGGGTTACCCGGAGTACATACGTCGGCAATGGCCTGAGCGGCGAGGGCGGGAATGTCGCTCTCCTTAATGCCAAGATCAGACAGATGCTGAGGTATGCCCACACGGATGGCCAATGCCTTGACAGCATCGCATGCAGCCTGTGCAGCCTTCTCGGCAGTCATGCCCGTAGTGTCAACACCCATTGTACGTGCAATGACACCATATTTCTCTATGCAGCAAGGCATGTTGAACTCCATGATTGTGGGCAGAAGCAGTGCGTTGGCAACTCCGTGAGGAACATCAAAGAGCGAGCCCATCGGGTGAGCCATGCCGTGAACAAGGCCAAGACCTACGTTAGAGAATGCCTGAGCGGCGATATACTGAGCCAGAGCCATGCCCTCACGTCCTACAGGATTCTGCGGTTCCTCAACGGCAACAGGCAGATTCTCGGCTATCATCTTTATGGCCTGCAGCTCATACATGTCAGACATAACCCATGCGCCCTTTGTGATATATCCCTCAATGGCATGTGTCAGAGCATCCATACCCGTTGCGGCGGTGAGTCCCTTCGGCAAAGAATACATCAGTTCGGGGTCAACAATGGCAACGGCAGGAATGTCGTTGGGGTCTACACAGACCATCTTTTTCTGATTTTCTTCGTCAATAATAACATAGTTGATGGTAACCTCGGCACCTGTACCTGCTGTTGTAGGCAGCGCGATGATTGGCACCGACTTGTTCTTTGTAGGTGCACATCCCTCGAGCGAAACAACATCGGCAAACTCAGGATTGGCAACAACGATGCCTATACCCTTGGCTGTGTCCATAGACGAGCCTCCGCCGATGGCGATGATGCAGTCGGCACCAGACGCCTTGAATGCGTCAACGCCCTGCTTAACGTTAGTAACCGTAGGGTTGGGCTTTATCTCGCTGTATATGTCGTATGCAAATCCGGCCTCATCAAGAACGTCGGTAACCATCTTTGCTGTACCAACTTTCAACAGTCCTTTATCTGTTGCAACTAATGCCTTGTGAAGATTAAGACGCGCCAATACTTCCGGCAACTGCTTGCGTGCACCGGCTCCGAAGTAAGAAACTTCGTTGAGAATAAATCTGTTAATCATGTTTTTTAATAAAAAGAATATTGGTTAGTAATTAATAATCTCATTTGCAAAGTTACGAAATTTATTTTATTATTGCGTGTGATAATACATTTATAACTTTACATGGGTAATTTTCACAACCTTTCACAAGACTAAGATTATAAAATTTCTTGCCACTTATTATTAAGGTTGCCGGATGTCAAAACAGTCTAAGAACATAACTTCCTTAGACTTTGATATTTTTTTTAAGACAACAATCACAACGTATTATCCAGACGGCGCCATTACGCCTCTGGATATGAAAAGAAAACAAATACTATCAGCAAGCCATAAACGTCTACAAATACAATGACACCCAATCATTCAATTATTTCAATAATTTTCTCTCGCCATTATCACCACTTTCCAATATACTCATCTGATGAATGGCTATTTGGTTAAGTTTTATAAGCCGTTCGCTTTGAGAAATGCCTTGTTCTATAAACACAGCATTCAGATTCTCCATATTAGACAGGCAGATAAGCTCATTGACGGTAGCATAATCACGAATATTACCATTCAAATCAGGATTGGCTTCTCTCCATTGTTTTGCTGTAATTCCAAACATAGCCACATTCAATACGTCTGCCTCATTTGCGTAAATAACATTTGCTTGTTTCTGAGTAACTTCATTTGGAATAAGATTATGCTTGATAGCATCTGTATGTATACGGTAATTGATTTTTGACAGTTCACGTTTAGCCGACCAGCCCAACTGACGAAGTTCGTCGGTCTTCAGACGCTGAAACTCTTCAATCAAATATAACTTGAATGTAACACTTATAGCAGAGCCAAACTCAAAAGCAATATCTTTATGCGCATACGTACCACCATAACGTCCCTTTTTAACAAAAATACCGATGGCATCGGTACGTTCTATCCATTCAGAAGCACTAAGTACAAAAGACGGCAGACCTGCATTTCGCCTAAAGTGGTCAAATTCGACCACTTTAAAATTTGGGTTATGGATAATTTCCCACGTTCCAAGAAATTCTATTGTATAACGATTTCTTATCCAATTCTTAATGACATCAGCCGACCTGCTGTCGCCTTCTTTTGCTGAAGCCATGTCTGTAAGGGATATATAATCTTGGTCTTCCCTGTGAAAAACATTTATTTGTGTGTTTTGAACCGTTATTTTTACCATTATAATCAATGTTTTTGAGTTTCCTCACAAAGATAACGATAATTTATGAAAACATAGCAGCCGGAACAATTTTTCAATATCATTCTTTGATTACTATGATTGTATTCTGTGAACATGTTTCTACCTTATAAGCTGTAATTAACCACTTGAAAACATAAAAAATGCCTGCCTCGGACAATGTCTGGGCAGGCACAGAGAGCCGCACGGCGGCGGATTTAATAACTCTTATTTAGTAACGATGATGCCTCCTAAAGGCTGCATGGTAACTTTGAGCATGCCTTTAGAGTCAACCTTCACGGTTTTAAGCGCAGACGAAGCTATGGCCTCGCCCTTTTTCTTCTTGTTGTCGGCATAAAGTTTCACCTTCTGCCCGGCAAACATGGGCAGACAGATGGTCAAGGTCATCGGCTTGCCGGTGCCGTTGAGTCCGCCTACATACCAGTCGTTGCCGTGGCGGCGGGCCATAACAACATATTTTGTCGGATATCCGTCGATAAAGCGTGTCTCGTCCCATGCAGCAGGCACGGTCTTCAGAAAGTCTTTCTCAAACTGCGGCAGACTGCCGATATTGTCGGGCTGAACGGCTATACACTGCACGCTTGCCTGATTGGTTATGGCCGTAGCCATCTCAAACACGTCGGTCGTGCGGCGATAGTTGCCGCTGTCGGTGCCGCGCCCCATGCGTTGCTTCATTATCACTCCGCCCCAGTCCATGCTTCCAATGGCGTTGCGTGAGAAGGGGTGCATGGTGAGCTCGAAGCCTTCGAGGTCGCAGTGTCTCTGCGAGAAATATACATTCTCTGATGCGAGCACGGCCTCGCTGCCCACATAATTGGGATACATGCGCTCCCAGCCGCGCGGAATGGTGCATCCGTGGAATATCACCTGCAGCCCGTAGCGGTTGGCATCGCTCAGTATGTCTTCATAAAGGCGCATCGTCTCCTGCTTGTCGCCGCCGAAGAAGTCTACCTTTATGCCTTTCACGCCAATGCTCTTCAGCCATTTCATCTCGCGCTCGCGTGCCACAGCCGTATTCATACAGTGGCGCGGCGACTGCGGAGCGTCGTTGGCAAAGCCGTTGGAGTTATACCAAAGCAGCAGACTAACGCCCTTTGACTGCGCGTAGCGGCTCAGCTCTGCCATGCGGTCGCGCCCTATGTTTACGTCCCATGCGGCATCAACAAGCGTATACTCGTAGCCCATCTCGGCAGCGAGATCGATGAAAGCCACCTGGTCGTCGTAGTTGATCGAGTTGTCCTGCCACAGCAGCCAGCTCCAAGTGTAGCGGCCGGGCTTATAGTCGGTTGAAGCCTCATACTTCGGTTCAACCACATCAAAGGGCACCGTTGTCTCAACAATAGGCTTCAGCGTCCTGCCAACGGTAACGGTGCGCCACGGCGTTGAGCCAGGCACGGGAATGGCGGCAAACTCGCTCCCGAATCCGTTGTTCTCGCCCTTGTCTGGAAAAGCCACCGTGTAGCCACGGCCCTCGGCATAGTCGCTGAGATGTGAGCCGCAGTAGCCGGCGTCAACACCGGTCTCGCTCACCAGCGCCCATCCGTCGTTGCCGATGCGGAACAGGCACGGAAAGGTGTATCCACGGCCAAAAGCCGACTTCACGTTCATTGGTACGTCTGCCGTATAGTCTTCCTCATAGCTCGGCTTTGTGCGCATCCATCCGGTCATGGGACCTATCTGCGGACACAGAAACGTGGTGGTGTTTTCGGGGAAATTAAAGCTGCTCGCCTCACTGTATACCACGGCGCAGCGGCAGTCGCTGCTCTCTATAGGCAACAGGGTGTAGCGATATGCAAGGTCGTTGTCCGACACACAGAACGTAACCTTTATCTTCTTGCCGTCTTCTTTTCTGAAAACCACGTCGAGCCTGTTGGCCACATAATGCACAGCCGTTGTCTTTGTCCTCGTTATATCATACTTCTTGTCTATCTTGCTTTCTTCAGAATCTACGATTGTCAGCCCCGAAGTGAAGTCGGCAACATCAGTTTTCAGTCCGAGGGCCGACCTGCCGAGCATGGCCGTACCGTCGTAATTCACCTCATACTCAGGCTTTCCGCCGTCATCAGATATGCTGACAACGAGTTTGCCGTCGGGCGACTTCACATCCACCTTGGCTGCATCTGCGCCCAAGGAAGCCAATAAGACGAATGATAAAATAAACAGGTTTTTCATTTTTCTCTATATTTTTTATTCTCAGTTTCAATCATATTAAGCCACATTCAGATTCACCCCTGCCCCTATGTCCTCAGCAGCAAGCCTATAACACAAGGCCAGAGGGTCTGCTGCCACGCTGCACTACAGAAGCGGAACGGCAGACAAGACACCACAAAATTACAAAAATATTTGCAAACGCGACAACACGTAATCGACATAATTTATACAGATAAAAAACATTGCCTCGCTGCCGGAAGCCCCGGCTGTGTCTACCCCATGCAGCACCCACCATCTCCCTGTCTGCAAAAGGTGGCAAATCAGCGTCTGAAAGCATACCTTTTGCATGCCAAAAGGACACATATCGCAACGTAAAAGGTATGCTTTTGCAGAGGCATAAAAACATAGCCCAAATATGACTATCAAACCGCATGCGTCTTAATTCTGCACGCACGCAGACGCTGTCAACCGGCAACAGGAAACAACAATGAGGAAAAATATTAATAACTATTTTGGATAAAAAGATTTTTCAACAGACTCATCACTCATCACATCGGCATATAAGACACTGTATTTCAACACTTTATAGCGTGACGAGTTGCATTTTCAACTCGTCACAGTCTCCCATTACGGGCTGATTTTGGCGTAAATTATACTTGAATTATATGAAAAACCGGCCGAAAAACATGCTGCATGATGAGCCGTGATGAGTTAAAAATGCAACTCATCACACCATAAAAAGCTGACTGTCAGGATATTAACATCACTTGTGACGAGTGATGAGTTTTTACAAAAAAACTTTTATTGCCATAGCGTCAAGACTGACCGTAATTAATGTCGCACGGCTATACCGAAACGGAAAGAATCACAAAGGGGCATAAACGAAAAAATGCCCCGATACCACATCGGAGCAAATTCTTTCTGTTTGAATGTCTTAGTCTTTAGTATTAATGTAGCATGTAATTCTGAAAATCTTTATTATCGTGAGCAAAGGTAGACAAAAAAATTGACACAAATCAAAAATATATGTAGTTTAGTCAAAAAAACTACGTAAACGTTTACGGAATATGATTATATTTTATAACTTTTTAGACGAAAATAAAAACAATTTGTCAGCACCGCTAAACAGCCCGTAACGTTAAGCAAGAGTTAAGAGTTTCGTTTTATTTTGTATTTCAACATAAAAAATGTAACTTTGTATTTATTATGTATCAAAGATTGAAATCAACTGATGAAAGAATTTGTAATCTCTGAAGTAAAAGCCGAAACGGCCATACTGGTAGGACTGATAACCCAGGAACAGAACGAAGCCAAGACAAAAGAGTATCTCGACGAACTGGAGTTTCTGGCAGATACAGCAGGCGCCGTAACCGTAAAGCGGTTTACGCAGAAAGTGGGCGGCCCTAACCAGACCACGTATGTAGGCAAAGGAAAACTTGAAGAAATAAAACAATATATAAAGGATGAGGAAGACGCCGAACGCGAAATCGGAATGGTGATATTCGACGATGAGCTGTCGGCCAAGCAGATACGCAACATCGAAAACGAACTTAAGGTGAAGATTCTTGACCGCACTTCGCTCATTCTCGACATATTTGCCATGCGCGCACAGACAGCCAACGCCAAGACGCAGGTGGAGCTGGCGCAATACAGATACATGCTGCCGCGACTGCAGCGACTGTGGACTCACCTTGAGCGCCAGGGAGGCGGAAGCGGCTCGGGCGGCGGAAAAGGTTCTGTGGGACTGCGCGGACCGGGTGAGACTCAGCTCGAGATGGACCGCCGAATAATCCTTCAGCGCATGTCGCTGCTGAAGCAGAGGCTGGCCGAAATAGACAAGCAGAAGACCACACAGCGCAAGAACAGGGGCAGGCTTATACGCGTGGCTCTCGTGGGATATACCAACGTGGGCAAGTCGACCACGATGAACCTTCTGGCCAAGAGCGACGTGTTTGCCGAGAACAAGCTGTTCGCAACGCTCGACACCACGGTGCGCAAGGTGGTCATTGAGAATCTGCCGTTCCTGCTCGCCGACACAGTGGGATTCATACGCAAGCTGCCTACCGACCTTGTAGACTCGTTCAAGAGCACGCTCGACGAGGTGCGCGAGGCCGACCTGCTGCTGCATGTGGTAGACATATCACACCCCGACTTTGAGGAGCAGATAAAGGTTGTAGACAACACGCTGAAGGATCTCGGATGCGCCGACAAGCCGTCGATGATAATCTTCAACAAGATAGACTCATACACATGGGTGGAGAAAGACCCAGACGACCTCACTCCGGCAACGAAGGAGAACGTTACGCTCGACGAACTGAAGAAGACGTGGATGGCAAAACTTAACGACAGCTGTCTGTTTATCTCGGCAAAGAACAAGACTAACATTGACGAGCTGAGAGAGACGCTATATAATAAGGTGCGCGAACTGCACGTACAGAAGTATCCCTACAACGATTTTCTGTATCCAATCGAATAAAAGACTTTACGCCATAGACGGATACTGACTCCTGACCAACGAAGAGATTGACATTCTCGAGGAGAAAGGATGTACGGCTGAAGTTCAGCAAACAGAAAATCAAAAAGTCATATTATTATATGATATGAAATAAAAGAAGGACTTTTATAATAAATGTTAATTGCAGTTTATAATATCCACATCAATACGTTATAACAGTAAACAAAGCAAAATATGGAGCAGACCGGGTTCGAACAAATAGCAAAATCAACAAGAGCAAAAGCTGTGGCAACAGCCCGCGCTCTCTCCATGAGTATTGACGAAACTGAAGATATTGCTCAGAATGTAATACTAACGCTCGACGGACTGAAAAAGACGTGGATGGCCAAGCTGAACGACAACTGCCTGTTTATCTCGGCAAAAAACAAGATTAACATTGAAGAACTGGGAGACACTCTGCATAAGACAGTGCGCGAACTGCACGTACTGAAGTGTCCCTACAATGATTTAATCGAATAAAACTTTATGCTATGGACGAATACAGACTTCTGACCAACGAAGAGATTAACATTCTTGAAGAGAACGGATGTACGGCTGAAGACTGGACAAACATTAATGTGGCCGACGACTTTCAGCCTACTTACATAAAGAACGTCAACTTCTATGGCGAAATCTTTATGGGTGTATTCGAAAAGAACATTGAGGTGTCTAACGGATTTGTCAGGCACTCAGGTATAAGAAACGCCACGCTGCGCAACGTGAGCATTGGCGACAACTGCCTGATAGAGAATATCGGCAACTATATAAACAACTACGCCATAGGCGAAGAATGCTGCATCTGCAACGTGTGCACCATGGAGACAACGGCCGAAGCCACCTACGGCGAAGGCAACACCATATCCGTGCTTAACGAGGCCGGAAACGGCAACGTCATACTGTTCAGCGGACTGACGAGCAACCTGGCGGCGCTGATGATACGCAACGCAGCCGACAAGGAGTTTACGGCGGCAATAAGGGGCATCGTGAGAGACGACATTGAGCGCAGGGCGAGAGAGAAAAGTACTGTGGGCAACAACGTGAAAATAGTGAACACGGCCGAGATAACCAACACGCACATCAGCGACAACTGCGAGATTAACGGGGCAAGCCGCATAAGCGACTGCACCCTGGCATCGGGTCTCGAGGACAACGTGTTCATTGGTTCGGGCGTTATATGCGAAAACTCTATCGTCACCGACGGCTCTGCCGTACTCAACGGCGCCAACATAACCAACTGCTTTGTGGGCGAGGCATGCCAGATAACAAACGGATTTACGGCCGAAAGCAGCCTGTTTTTCGCCAACTGCTACATGAGCAACGGCGAGGCGTGCGCCGCCTTCTGCGGTCCGTTCTCGGCAAGCCATCACAAGAGCACGCTGCTCATAGGCTGCATGCTCTCGTTCTATAACGCAGGCTCTGCCACCAACTTCAGCAACCATGCCTACAAGATGGGGCCTATACACTACGGATGCCTTGAACGCGGAACAAAGACGGCAAGTGGCTCTCATCTGCTGCTGCCGGCCAATATTGGCGCCTTCTCGGTGTGCCTGGGCAAGATAACCAACCATCCCGACACGAGGAGCCTGCCGTTCTCGTATATCATATCAGACGGAAGGGAGACCTTCGTCGTGCCCGGAATAAACATCACCACCGTAGGCCTATACCGCGACATACGCAAGTGGCCGCGGCGCGACGTGAGAATACAGAGCAGCCGCAAGAGCCTGATAAACCACGACTGGCTGAGTCCGCTGACCATAAACGAGATTATGGCGGGCAAGAAGACTCTTGAACAGATGCGTGAGTCTCAAGGTGAAGACACGGCCTTCTATACCTGCGGAGGATGCAAGATAAGCCGCAACTCGCTCGAACGCGGCATCCGGCTCTACGACATGGCAATAAAGCTGTTTGCCGGCGACGTCGCAGCGGGATACGACCTTACGGCTGAAGGACGCGACTGCGGCACGGGCGAATGGGGCGACCTGGCTGGCATGCTGCTGCCCGAACAGGAAGAGCGCAACATAGTGAACGCCATAAGCAACGGCTATCTGCGCAGCACTGCCGACATAGACATGTTCATGAAAAACGTAAACGAGCGCTACGGCGAATATCTCATAACATTCACACGCAACATCATTGCATCACAACTCGGCACCGACGACCTTACCGAAAGCGGTATAGAGCAGATTATACAGCAAGGAAGGGCTGCCAAGGAGGCATGGATAAGCGAGATACGCAAAGACGCCGAAAAGGAATACAGCATGGGCGACGTGGAGCATGCCGTGCTCGAAAAGTTTATCACGCAGCTTGAAGAAGAATAACGGAGAAGGCGCGGACAATAACGGAAGAAAAAATCTAATAAAGGAAAAACTGAATTATAACAACAGCAATGAAAAATTTTAAGGTATTCATTTATGTATTTCTTCTCATGTGCGGACTATCGGCCGCAGCCAAGGAATACAAGTATCAAACCGTCAAGGGCGATTTGATGAACACAAGGATTTACACCCTCGACAATGGTCTGACGGTGTATCTGTCAGTAAACAACGAGAAGCCGCGTATACAGACGTATATCGCCGTGCGTACCGGAAGCCGCAACGACCCGCCTGAGACGACAGGTCTGGCCCACTATCTTGAGCACATCATGTTCAAGGGTACACGCAACTTCGGTACCATCGACGCTGCTAAAGAGGCCGTGCTGCTCGACTCTATACAGAACCGCTTTGAGGTTTACCGCACTCTGAAAGACTCTCTTCAGCGCCGCGCCTACTATCAGCAGATTGACAGTCTGTCGCAGCTTGCAGCCAAATACTTCATCCCCAACGAGTATGACAAGCTGATGTCGTCTATCGGTGCTGAGGGAACCAACGCCTATACGAGCAACGACGTTACATGCTACGTTGAGGACATACCTGCCAACGAGCTTGAAAACTGGGCTAAGATAGAGTCTGACCGTTTCCAGAACATGGTAATACGCGGATTCCACACCGAGCTTGAAGCCGTATACGAGGAATACAACATCAGCCTCGGAAACGACAACCGCAAGCTGTTTGCAGCCTTAAACGCCATGCTCTTCCCCGGACATCCCTACGGCACACAGACCACTATCGGTACACAGGAGCACCTGAAGAATCCGTCGATAGTAAACATCAAGAATTACTTCAGCCGCTATTATGTGCCAAACAACACGGCTATCTGCATGGCCGGCGACTTCGATCCGGACAAGGCCATAGCCATAATCGACAAGTATTTCGGCACATGGAAGCCCAACCCCAACCTCTCACAGCCCGAATATGCGCCTATACCAGAACGCACTGCACCGGCCGACACAACCGTAGTAGGCCAGGAGTCTGAGCGCATATACATGGCATGGAGATTCGACAAGGCTGCATCTTTCCAGAACGACACTCTCGACGTTATCTGCGACATGATGTCTAACGGCAAGGCCGGACTGATGGACCTCGACCTCGACCAGCAGATGAAATGGCTCGGCGGCGGTGCTTTCACTTATCCGCTGGCTGAATATTCTGGATTCGTAATGGCAGGATTCCCCAAGGAGGGTCAGTCGCTCGACGACGTCAAGGGTCTGCTCCTGGGTGAGATTGAGAAGATAAAGAAGGGCGAGTTCAGCGAGAACCTGCTGAAGGCCGTCATCAACAACAAGAAACTGCAGTTCTATAACACTCTTGAAAGCAACGAGGGACGTGCCAATATGTATGTAGACGCCTTCATCAACCGCCAGAAATGGAGCGACGTGGTAGGCAGACTCGACAGAATTTCAAAAATAACAAAGCAGCAGATTGTAGACTTTGCAAACAAATACTTCAAAGATAATTACATCGCCGTTTACAAACGTATAGGCGAAGACACATCTATCAAGAAGATCGACAAGCCGCATATCACCGCGATACCTACCAACCGCGACCTGCAGAGCGCATTTGTTACAGAGATCGTAAACTCTAAGACAGAGCCCATACAGCCTAAATTTGTTGACTTCAACAAGGATCTTACAAAGGGCGAGACTAAGAAAGGCCTGCCAGTGCTCTACGTAAAGAACACCGAGAATGGCCGCTTCATGCTGAACTATTACTACAAATTCGGCGAGACAAGCAACAAGTGGCTGCCTTACGCTACTGAATACTTCAACTATCTCGGCACAGACAAGATGACAGCCGAGCAGCTGAAACAGAAGTTCTACGAGCTGGCTTGCTCTTACAGCATCAACGTAGGCTCAAGAACCCTGCAGGTAAGCATCAGCGGTCTGGCAGAGAATATGACCGAAGCCATGACACTCATGGAAGACTTCATTGCCAACGCGAAGGTTGACAAGGATGCTTATGACAAATATGTAGGCATTGTTGAAAAGTCGCGCGCCGACAATAAACTCGACCAGAGAGTGAACTTCAACAGACTGCAGCAGTACGGAATGTACGGTCCTTACAATGGTGCACGCAACATGCCGTCGTCAACAGAACTGAAGGAGATGGATCCGCAGAAACTTGTAGACATGATAAAAGACCTGAAGAACTACAAGCACAGCATTCTGTACTATGGCCCGATGGACATGAAGACTCTTACTGCCACAATCAACAAGAAGCACAAGACAGCCAAAAAGCTTGCCGACGTGCCGCAGAACAAGCCTTATAAGCTGCAGCAGACTGCTCAGAACGAAGTGCTCATCGCTCCTTATGACGCAAAGAACATATACATGATTCAGTATCACAATGAGGGCAATACATGGAACGCAGAGCAGGAGCCGATAGCAGCACTGTTCAACGAATATTACGGAGGAGGCATGAACACCGTTGTGTTCCAGGAACTGCGCGAGGCACGCGGCCTTGCATACAGCGCTTTCGCAATGTACGGCACACCAAGCTACAAGGACGACACTGAATTTGCCTATACATACATCATCTCACAGAACGACAAGATGATGGACTGCATCAACACGTTCAACAGCATCTTGGACACCATGCCGCAGTCTGAAAAGGCATTTGAGCTGTCAAAGCAGGCACTGATGAAGCGTCTTGCCACATCACGCACAACCAAGACCGGTATTCTCAACGCATACATCAACGCAGAAAACCTCGGCATCGACTACGACATCAACAAGAAGATTTATGAGGCTGTGCCCTCACTGACACTTGAGGATGTTGCTAAGTTTGAAAAAGAGAACATGGCAAACAAGCCTTACCGCTACATGATTCTCGGCGATGAGAAACAGCTCGACATGAAAGCTCTTGAGAAGATTGGTCCTGTTAAGAGACTTACAACTGAAGAAATCTTCGGATATTAATACACAACGCCGCCCGGGACACACGTTCCGGGCGGTTTTGTTTCATAATCAAACTGACTGTAAGATTACTTATTTGCATAAATCAAGAGCAACCGTCAACAGGCGGCTCATAAACCGACAAAAGGGCTCATAACGATACGCCCAAGACGGCAAAATTATATACATGATAAACAAACTTAGGATTAACAAAAAACGATGGGGCGCACTGCATAAACACAGCGCGCCCCATCGTTTTATCCGTAATATAAACATCACTTCTGCTCCCCGCCTCTGAGCAGTATGTAGCCAAGCACTCCGCCAAGTATCGAGGCGGCAAATATTCCGAGCTTTGCCTGAATGAGGAAAGTTTCGTCAACAAAGGCGAGAGTTGATATGAACATAGACATCGTGAAGCCTATCGAGGCAAGGAAGCCCACACCCACAAGGCGGCGCATGGTCATCGTGTCTGACGCCTTTGCTATCTTAAGGCGCGTCAGCAGCACCGTCGACAGCACAATGCCCACGGGCTTGCCTATCAGCAGACCGAGCATTACGCCCAGCGCAACGTTGTTGGCCATAACGGCGTCGAAGCTTATGCCCTCGAAAGATATGCCGGCGTTGGCAAGCGCGAATATCGGCATTATGACAAACGACACGAGCGGATGCATAGAATGCTCAAGACGCTGAAGCGGCGGAATGGCGTCGCGCGAGTCGCTCATCATGCGGTCTATTATCTCCACCTGCTCATGCTCGAGCGTAGACACATCGTTAGGCTTTGCCTCTCTGAACCGGTTGATAAGCTTTGAGGCGCGCGCCAGATACACAGGCTCTGATATGCGTGCGTCGGCCGGTATCATAAATGCCGCCAGCACGGCAGCGATAGTGGCGTGTATGCCCGACATGAGGAAGGCTATCCACACGCCGCCGATGCCCAGCACGCCATAGAATATAACATTCTTAACGCCCAGCTTGTTGGCAATGAACATGGCGAGAAGGAACACCACGCCGACAGCTATGCTCGCGAACGAAATCTCAGAAGTATAAAACAGCGCTATGACAAGCACCGCCCCGAGATCGTCGACAATGGCCAGTGTAGTAAGGAACACCTTAATAGACAGCGGCACCCTGCTGCCAAGCACATAAAGAATGGCCAACGAGAAGGCTATGTCCGTAGCCATCGGTATACCCCACCCGCTCGCCGTGTCGCCTCCGGCATTAAGAGAGAAATATATAAGGGCAGGCACTATCATGCCGAACACGGCCGCACCGATAGGCAATATGGTGTTGCGCACGTCGGCAAGTTCGCCGCCAATAAACTCGCGCTTCAGTTCCAAACCGACTACAAAGAAGAACATGGACATCAGTCCGTCGTTAATCCAGTGGTGAAGACTGTAATAAAGATAGTTGTCGCCGTTGAACACAAAGCCGAGCTTATGTTCAAAGAAATGAAAATAGCTGTCGCTCCAAGGAGAGTTTGCCAGCACAAGGGCAATAACAATACTGATGCCGAGCACTATTCCGCCCGACTTTTCCTGATTGATGAAATGCTGTAAAGGCATTATCAGTCTGTGGTTGATTGTGTCTTGATATTGTCTCATCATAACTAAAAAATGTTTATCTCTTCACGCTGCCGCGGCTATACGCTGCAGGACGCAAAAGAGGCTGTTATCCATGCGGGCAAAGTTACGGAAAAACATTGAAAAAATTTCCATAATAATAGAATGATTATTATTTTTTTGTAAATTTGCATCGGATTGAGAAAACTCTATCCAAGACATGTTAGAAAGAAGAAGCGTTATGCGCATCAAGTATTTGGAAACGTAGGAAATTTTCAAATTGCATACTCAGATGGCATAGTGGTTCTCACGCTATAGCGTGGGCTGTTATCACTACATCTGTATGCAAGGTTTCCTACGACCTCCGAATAAAGACGTAGCTGTGCAGTTCCACGCTTGAACCGAATAACATTCTATAT
>NZ_HF986779.1:0-1496 GCF_000431195.1 Prevotella sp. CAG:255
TACTTTCATTTCATTGGCAATGGTAGAATTCATTATTTTGGCATAAATACGAGTTGTACGAATGTCCGTATGTCCTAACATTTTGGCAATGGATTCCAAGGAAACCTTATTTGCAATAGCCAGTGATGCAAATGTATGTCTTGCAATATGTGTGGAAAGATTCTTCTGAATACCACATACATCAGCTATTTCTTTCAAATAACTGTTCATTCGTTGGTTGCTGGGAACAGGAAGTAATAATCCTTTTTCATTGCAGATTGGATTTGACTGATATTTCTCTAAAATAAGTCTTGGTATATCCAACAATGGAATGTCACACATATTATCGGTCTTTTCCCTTGCTTTTCTTATCCACCACTCACCATTATCTGCCTGTACAAGGTGTTCCTTTTTCAGATTCTTTACGTCTGTGAAAGCCAAACCGGTGAAGCAACAGAAGATGAATATGTCCCTTACGGTTTGTAATCGTTGAATATCAAAATCTTTATTGATGATTTTGCGAAGTTCCATTTCGTTTAAGAATTCACGGTTACACTTGGTCTGTTTGAAGTGTATTTCTGCAAACGGATCATCAGTTATCCACTTCTTTATCAATGCAGTTTTGATGATTTTCTTTATATTCTTCAGATATTTCACTGTCGCATTTTGCGCACAGTTTTTCTGTATTTTAATGAAATGTTCGAATTTGGTTATAAATTCATAGTTGATTGATTTTAATGGAATATCAGCCAGTTTATACTGTTCACTGATAAACTCCTTCAAATATCTTGCTGTACGTTCGTATCGAAGTACAGTACCTTCGGCATATTCCTTGTTCATCAATTCCCGATATTCTGAATTGTGTTCCTGGAATACTTCAAGCAGCATTTTGGGAGTAGAGTGTTCTCCATAATAGATATTTTTTATAATATCTGCTGTAATAGGTTTACCGTCCTGCTCAAGTTCACGGTGAATTTGAAGGATTTTAGTTCTTATCGTATCAAGATAGTGGTTTATTTCTTGATACTTCTTTTCCCTGCCAATCGCGCATTCTTTTTGCGTATTCCATTTTGTAACATCTATACTTCGCTTGATTTGTACCTCTGCACGTTTTCCGTTTATTGTGATACGCATACAGATTGGTGCTTCTCCATTTTTAAGCAGCTTTGATTTCTTCAGGAAAAACAATACCGTAAAATAGTTTCTTTGCATTGCCATACTCTTCTTTTTTTGATGGTGTAAAAATACATGTTTTGAAAAGAGTTCGTTTTATGCAAAACGCAGAGAATCAGTGAAATATAATCCAATTAGGTGGACTTGTTTTTATGTGGAAATTAAGTCCACCTATTTCACCTCCAGTAAGATGCGGTATTCTGCTTCAATTTGCAGTATGGATAAAAAGAAAAACCGCTGATAATGATTGATTATCAGCGGTTTTCATTGTTTTGCTTTTTGTTTGAGTGATCCGCCTGGGGCTCGAACCCAAGACCCCAACATTAAAAGTGTTGTGCTCTACC
>NZ_HF986780.1:0-2021 GCF_000431195.1 Prevotella sp. CAG:255
CTTTTGTTGTTTGTGAATATTTATATTTTTCAGACTTAAATTCAGATGTGCTGAAAACAACATTAAACATTCTACTGCCCTACATAGGAATATTCTTTGTAATTGAAATATCAAAACTTATCTGCAAATATCAAGAAGTGGGCAAAAATCATATTCTGATGATTGTGTCTATGTCGTCTTATATAATATATCTATTTCACACAACATTTGAAGGATTTGCAAAAGCTGTATTCAGAAAATTACCATTAGACAGCAATTTATGGTATGTATTTTTGCCTGAAGCGATTGTTGTTATAGCTGTAGGTGTAATCATTCCTATGTTGTTACATAGATATGTTTTAAAACGTTGGCAGCTTACACGTACATTATTTGGATTATAATGTTTATAAAAATATAAACGTATTTACTTTATCCTTCTGCCTCTAATCAACAGCCAAAGGGCGGAGAGGCACGAAAGAAGAATTATGCCGGCGTGCTGGGCTGATTCTTTTATATTGAGAAAAAACTTTGACATGGACTTTTGCTTATGACGAGGCAAAAGTAATGATTTATTTTTAATCCGGAAAATTTTATGAAAATTGTTGTTACCGGTACCCGTGGCATCCCTAATGTCATGGGCGGAGTGGAGACGCACTGTGAGGAACTGTTTCCGAGAATAGCAGCCATGGGCGAAGACGTAACGGTGATAAGGCGTAAAAGCTACGTCGGCGACGGTCTGAAAGAATGGAAAGGCGTAAAGCTGGTGGACATTGAGACACCGAAAAAGAAGTCGTTTGAAGCCATTATACATACGTACAGAGCCATAAACAAGGCGAAGAAACTGGGAGCAGACATACTGCACATACACGCCATAGGACCGGCTCTGCTGGTGCCATACGCCAAGATGCTGGGCATGAAGGTGGTGTTTACGCATCACGGTCCTGACTATGATAGGGACAAATGGGGCAGGGCAGCCAAAGCGGTGCTGAAGCTGGGTGAGCGCATGGGGTGTATGTTTGCTGACGACGTAATAGTGATCAGCGACGTGATACGCAACCTGATTAAGGAGAAATACGGACGTACAAAGAACGTGCATCTGATATATAACGGCGTGTCGGAGCCTGAGGTGTGCGACTATCCCGAGTATTTTGAGGAACTGGGCATAAGGAAAGGACGCTACATATTGGGCATGTGCCGCTTTGTGCCGGAAAAGAACCTGCACCATCTGGTGGAAGCGTTCGGGAGAATTAAGAACGAAAAATTAAAAAGTAAAGACGGCGGCGACGATGACATAAAGCTGGTGCTGGCTGGTGACACAGACTTTGAGGACGACTACTCAAGGGGACTGAAAGAGATGGCAAGGAAGAACGGCGTTGTGCTGACGGGATTTGTGAAGGGCCGTAAGCTGCACTCGCTGCTGACTAACTGCATGTGCTACTGTCTGCCGTCGAGTCATGAGGGCCTGCCGATAGCGTTGCTTGAAGCGATGAGCTACGGCGTGAAGGTGATAGTGAGCGACATACCGGCGAACCTGGAGGTGGGCCTTGACAAAGACGACTACTTCCCGGTGGGCAACGTGGACGAGCTGGCGAAGAAGCTGAAAGAGGTGATAAGCCGTGAGCCACAGCACATAGAATACGACATGACAAAGTATGACTGGGACAAGATAGCGAAGGAGGTAAGAGGGGTATATTGTAATTTGGAGTTAAAGTAGTTAGAGTAGTTATCGCCAACGGAGTTGGCTAGGAGTTAAAGTCAAATGCTAACGTAGTGCTTGCGACAATAACCAACAAAGCTAATGTGCCGGCGGATCTGCGCTCCGCCGGAATTGAATATAAGGATTTATTTAATCCGATTACTTCCTATTTCGTTTCTAGGTAGTTAAAGTAGTTAGAGGAGTTATCGCCAACAAGTTGGCTAGGAGCATATTTAAGTGAAGAACGAAGAGTGAAGAGTGAAAAATCCATGTGCAAACGTAGTGCTTATAAGTAGAAGCCACAAGACTATTGGATTTTTCGTTTTTCACTTTTAACTTTTCACTT
>NZ_HF986781.1:0-38768 GCF_000431195.1 Prevotella sp. CAG:255
AAGCCGGCTGAAGGCCGTTTTGAGTGAAAGCGAATATGAGCTGTGCCTCTTGGTCAAGCTTGGCTTCGCACCTTCGCAGATAAGTCTGCTCACCGGCCGCAGCAGGTCTGACATAACCAACATACGAAAACGTCTATACAACAGAATTACAGGCAAGAATGGAACGTCTAAAGACTTCGACAGATACATAAAATCCTTATAACCAGCATGTTATAGAATGCAAATTATGACGTTTGTGAATTATTTGTGAAGTTTAATGCTTCAATAATCTTTGCAAAACATATCTGCTCAGGACTATTCAAAAAGCTAAATATAAACAGGTTTTAATAAATATAAAAATCAGACACGTTTGCGTAGGTATGCAAACGTGTCTGTGAATTTTTTGTGAATTCTGAGTTGTCTGAAAATTTGTTTCTTGTATAAAAATTCCGTTCCTTTGCGAAAGAAAATTCAAGAAAAGCAAATTAAATCATATTAATAAAGTCACAAAACGGTGCTTGACTGCGTACACAATACGGTTAAACTAAAAAATTTTAGATATATGAACAAAAAACGTTTACTATTATTTACGATAGTTCTTCTAAGTCTGGATTATTATGCAAAAGCCCAGACTGACTCGATAAAAAATTATAAACTCAACGAGGTTGTGGTTGAGGGTACACGCAACTATGCCATTGCAGATGGTGTGGTTTACATTCCGTCAAAGGAAGCGAAGCAGCATGCCATAAACATAAACGACCTGCTGGCAAGAATGATGGTGGCAGGACTTAGAGTTGATCTTGGTTCAAACAAAGTGGAAACAACTTATCAAGGTGAAGTGCATTTCTACATTGACGGCGTGGAGGCGCAAGACTGGGAGGTGAAAGCCCTGAGACCGAAAGACGTGCTGCACGTAGAATATCTCAAATCACCTGCAGATCCTAAATACAAGAATTATCAGGCAGTGGTAAACCTCGTGATGAAGAAATACAAATACGGAGGATATGTGCTCGGCGAGGTTAATCAGTCGTTCGTCTACAACAGCGGCAACTATGGAGCCGCGGCAAAAGTGAATACTGGCAAATGGACGCTTACGGGACTGGCCGAAGCCTACTACCGCAACGCTGACGACATAACGCACAACACCAGCACACAATACATATTCAGTAAGGACAACATAATAGACAAGCTGACAGAAGAAACGCAAAGAGAACACACAAAGATGTTCACAACAGCCGTAAACGCAAGATACATAAGCGACAAGCTGACCTTCACGGCATCGGCAGGATACAGATATGAAAGCACGCCGGTGAACAACAGCGACATAAACATAACCTATACAGGAAACAACGCGCCAGACAACGGCAAGGCTCTGACGGAAGCATCGTCGAAAGGCATGCTGCCATACATCAACACATACTTCCAGTTGTCAAAGTTGCCACGCAACTCAATGCTGTACGGCGCGGCATCGTTCTCTTACAACCACAATGACGCGTCTACTCTGTACACATTCGGCAGCCCGATATTCAATGCCACCGAGGAAGACGTGTATCTGCCTGACGTATGGATGTCATACGCCTTTCCGCTATACAAACAAAACTATATGACCGTAACGGCAGAATATAAATCGGAAATATTCAACACACTCTACACAGGAACGGACAACACACGACAGAAACTCATAAACAACTATGTCTATGCCAGAGTGAGATATAACCACAAATTCTCTGACAACTGGTCGGCAAGCGCACAGATAGAAGTGCCTGTAAACTTCTACAAGGTGAACGACGACGGTTATGACACCAAGCCATACGTAAACGGATTCGTCGTAATGAACGGCCGTATCGGAAAGAAACACTCTCTGTATGCATACGCGCAAATTATGCAGATGCCGATAACTCCTTCATTCTATAACACCGTGGTGCGACAGGACAACGAGATTGAAGGCACCAAGGGCAACGCCGGTCTGAAGCCTCAACGGTATGCCTCAGCCCTTATGTCGTATGCATGGATGCCAATAAACGGATTTTCGCTTAATGCCGATGTTATGTGGGAAGAGATAATGCACGACATTGTGCCCTTATGGCATGCGGAAAACGGACTTATGATTAAGGAGATCGTTAACAGCGGCAACTACGACATCATATCGGCATCGCTTACACCGTCGCTGTCGCTTGCCGGCGGAAAACTTAACATACAGGCAAAGCTGTATTACGCACACGAGATGCATTCGGGCATAAGGAATTTCTCGTTAAACAACTATGGCTTGTACCCATACGTAAGCTACAACATGAACAAGAATTTCTCAGTGTCGGCAGGATACGGCAAAAATTTCAACAAGGGATTTATGCGCGGCGGATACGGCACGACGGCGCAATTCAGCGATAACCTTAAGGTAAATCTGCAATACACAGCCGGAAACTTTTACGCAATGCTGTCTGTAAACTCCGTACTGAGAAAACACGGCTGGGTGAAGTCATGGTTTAACAGCGACAATTTGCACAGCAGCGAATATCTCTCGCGTCCGTGGGACGGAAGATACGTCAGCCTGACGATGCGCTACACACTCGACTTCGGCCGTAAGACTGATCATGGCAACAATGCAAGGTTTGAAGGCAGTGCAAAAACAAGCGTGCTGAAATAATAACAATGAAAATTGTCAAGGCGTAATGACAATACGATGGTTACGCTAAAACGGCTAATAGAAAAATGCCAAGACTAATTGTTCTTTCATTTACAAATGTCTGTGCCCCAAAAGGCATACTGTAATGCGATAAGCGAAGAAGCAGTATATGCCAACGCAGCACAGATAAACACTTCCGACTCGAGTCTGATACCAGGAGGGCTTACGGATGGAGAAGGCAATTTCTCTGATTAGCTTTGTTGGTTCATTTTAGTTGCACAGGCGGCGCATTAGTCTTTTAACGATAAAAAAGTCCGGAAACAACATGACTATTGTTCTGTCGGATATGCACGTGTTGTTGAGCGCAGCGAAAAATTCGACAGCATAAAGTATCAGAACCAACGGTCAGCGAAGCTAATCTTTGATCCGAAACTCATACCTATTAATAAAAAATAGAAAGCAAGCGGATTAAAATCCTTATATTTAATTCCGGCAGATTGCAAATCAGCCGACACATTAGCTTTGTTGGTTCAACTCAGTTTTACATACGGCATATTAGTTTTATAACTATAAAAACGTCAGAAAGCAACAAGACTATTGTTCTGTCGGATATGCTATCCGACAGCATTAAATATAAGGATCTGTGATCCGAAACTCATACCCATTAATCAAAAAATAGGAAGTAGGCGGATTAAAATCCTTATACTCAATTCCGGCAGATTATTTCTATTGATTGTCGGCTGCGCTCGGCATAACCAAATATAATTTGCTTCTGCTCTCGCCTGCACAACAATTGCAAATCTGCCGGAACATTAACTTTGTTGATTCAAATCAGTTGCACAAGCAGCGCATTAGTCTTGTTGATTCATATCGGTTACACGAGCGAATTCTTCACTTAAACATGCTCCTCTAACTCCTAAATGTCTTATTCTCTTTTTTCCAGGTATACATACTGTCTAATTTTTATACACCACTGTCCAAATATTAGACATGCATACGAATGGGATATTAGCCTATCTCTCTGATATACAACAAAATACGTTTTATGGCATGGTTTTGGTAATTATAATATCGTACAAATTATAAAATTGCCCATAAAAGCACAACCTTAGTATCTGCCGACAGGCGGTCTGGTTTAAGTTGCCGTATGCATACCGACAACAGACGAGATAATATGTAACCCATATCCTTCAAAAATACGACATGGGAAACAGTATGTAAAAATATTGACAGAAAGAACAATAAAATTATAAATATGAATAAACTTACAATACTAATCATCATGCTCCTTGCACTTACAAAGGCCTATGCACAGCAGATAAGCGGCAAGGTGATGAACGAAAAAGACATGCCAATGGAATATGCCAGCGTGGCACTGATAAACACAGCCGACTCGAGTCTGATATCAGGAGGGCTTACGGACGAAGAAGGCAAATTCGTTGTAAACGACACAACACACTGCAAGACTCTGGCCGTGAGAGTAACATCACTGGGCTATGAAACTGCCTATGCCGACATTCCGCTAAACGGAGCAATACGCATGCAGCCTCAGGCTAAGGCTCTTGAAGGCATAACAGTAACGGGAGTGAGAAAATTCATAAAGCACAACGCTTCAGGACTTACCATTGATATGGTAGGCAACCCGCTCGCCAAACTGCCGTCGGTCAATGACGCCATAAGAATGATGCCGATGATTGACGCAACAAGCGGTGGAATAGCAGTACTCGGAAAGGGAACGCCTGAAATATACATAAATAACAGACGCGTAAGGAACAGCGGCGAACTGAGCCAGCTGTCGCCGGAAAACATAAAGAGCATAGACATCATTACAGACCCGAGCGTTAAATACGGCTCAAGCGTAACGTCGGTGATAATAATACACACCAAGAAACGCGACGATGGCCTGGCAGGAGTTATAACAGGCTCCGGAACAATGTCTGAAGTTGCATCGGGAAACGTAAACGCCGACTTTTCGTATGTCTTGAAGAACGGATTAGGATTCTTTGTCGGAGGCTCTGTTGCCGACAGCGGATTCAAACAGGACAGGACATATGACGAGAAATTCAACAACAACCAAAATTATACATTAACAGAAGGCAAATATAACAGCCGCAGCAAATCAATGAACCTGCAGGCAGGAAGCAGCTTTGATTTCGGAGAAAGCAATTCGGCAGGAGTAAGATACGAATTTTCGCGAACACCGTCAAGCAAATACAACACGGACAGCAACATAAAGACCAACGCTGACGGACAGGAAAGCAGCATTGCTTCGGCAAACGAATCGTTATCGCAGAGCATGCAGCATTATCTTAACGGATATGCCACGATTAAGTTCGGCGCAAAAAAGAACTTTGAGATTACGGCTGACGCCGACTACCTGTACGGAGAAAGCAAAAACAATCAGAACACCACCGAGGACTGCAAAGGGATATACAGCATTGTGAACACCTCAAACAGGGCATCGTATCATCTGATTGCCACAAAGGCAAACTTAAACATGGCTTTCGGTAAACTTTCAATTGACGTGGGAGGCGAATATTCGTACACGTCAGACAGGACTGATTTTGGCAGCATTATTGACGGCACAGGCTCACAGGCAAACGACTTTATTAAACAGAATCTTGCAGCCGGATATGTCAACGCAACATACAGACCGCTTAACAACCTGACGCTGACAGCCGGAATGAGAGCTGAAGCGACAGACTTCACTTACTATAAAAACGGAGAACGAATAGACGGTCAGTCAAAGTCGTACACCGACTGGCTGCCGAGGTTCACAATCTGCTATGCCGTAAAAGACCTGAGAATAGGACTTTCGTACAACACCAACGTATACAGACCGAGCTATTCCATGCTAAACAACAATTCGACATACGTGTCGCATACGTCATGGGAGACAGGCAACCCGCTGCTGATCTCATCGACACCACACAATATAAACCTGAGCATGGCATGGAAACAGACCATGCTTAACGTAACATATATAAGAATGAAAAGACAGACAGAGTATGTCTACATGCATATGCCTGACTATAACCTCAACATACGCAAGCCGATAAACCTGCCTGACTTCAACAAACTAAACATAGTGCTGTCGCACAGCATGGATATCGGCTTCTGGCATCCTATGATACAAGGCCAGCTCGCCATCTGTGACTTAAAATACGGCTCGCCCGAAGAGAGCTACAACAAGCCCATAGGAAGCATAAGCCTTCAGAACCGTTTCGACCTGCCTTGGGGGATATATGCATACCTTACGGGATGGTGGTCGAGCAAAGGCAATAACAACACTTATTATATGTACGACAACGCCTCGGTGTATGTTTATTTGTTGAAAAGCGTAGGCAACTGGTCGTTCTCTCTTTTGGCAAACGACATCTTCGGCACACAGAAGCAAAAGCATCTCACACGCACAAACGGAGTTGACGTAACTGAATACCGTAAAGGTGCTTCGCAACTGATACAACTGTCTGTAACCTACTCGTTCAACAGTAAAAACAAAAAGAAATATAAAGGTAAGGGAACCGGCAGTTCTGAGCTTAACAGATTCTGACAAGTATTTGTTTTAACAATATATAAAACGATGAAAAACTTTAAGATATGCCTTCAGTACGACACGATGCAGTGCAGCATAGCATGCCTGCGCATGATATGCAGCCATTATGGGCAGAATACGGCTTCGACAGATCCCCGGAAAGACAAAGTTGGCATATGGATGCCAAAAGCCCAAAATGCATCATGATCTTTCATCATTTAACATAAAATACAACCGACATATATAATATTATGTATAGATGGTGTAAACATAAAATAAAAAAGCGTGAACAGAGAAATGTTCACGCTTTTTATAGAAGTATGTATTTTCTGATTTTACTTAGCGTATGCCACGCTTCTTGTTTCACGGATAACAGTGATCTTAACCTGTCCCGGATAAGTCATCTCGTTCTGAATCTTAGTTGCTATCTCACCAGACAGATTCTCTGTTTCCTTATCGTCCATCTTATCCGCACCGACGATTACGCGCAACTCGCGGCCAGCCTGAATGGCGTATGTCTTTGTAACGCCCGGATAACTCATAGCAATAGCCTCAAGATCATTAAGACGTTTGATATAAGCCTCAACAATTTCGCGGCGTGCGCCAGGACGGGCTCCACTGATAGCATCGCAGACCTGAACGATAGGAGCGAGCAGTGTGTTCATCTCTATCTCGTCGTGGTGAGCGCCAATGGCATTAACGATATCCGGCTTTTCCTTATATTTTTCAGCAATCTTTGCACCATAAAGAGCATGCGGCAGTTCGCTCTCCTCGTCAGGCACCTTACCTATATCGTGCAACAATCCGGCACGTTTAGCCTTCTTAGGATTAAGACCAAGCTCAGAAGCCATTACAGCACAGAGGTTGGCTGTCTCACGGGCATGCTGCAAGAGGTTCTGACCATAGCTTGAACGATACTTCATCTTACCGATGATACGTATAAGTTCAGGATGCAGACCATGTATACCAAGGTCGATGGCTGTACGCTTACCTGTCTCGATAATCTCGTTGTCGAGCTGCTTCTTAACCTTAGCAACTACTTCCTCGATACGTGCCGGGTGGATACGTCCGTCAGTAACAAGCTGATGAAGAGCCAGACGGCAAACCTCACGGCGAACAGGATCGAAAGCAGAAATGACAATAGCCTCAGGAGTGTCGTCGACAACAATCTCAACACCTGTTGCTGCTTCAAGAGCTCTGATGTTACGTCCTTCACGGCCGATGATACGTCCTTTCACTTCATCGTTGTCGATATGGAACACGCTGACAGAGTTTTCTATCGCGGTTTCAGTGGCAACGCGCTGTATTGTCTGTATAACGATTTTCTTAGCCTGAGCATTGGCGTTAAGCTTAGCCTCGTCCATAATCTCGTTGATATAGCTTGCAGCATCTGTACGGGCTTCGTCTTTCAGACTCTCAACAAGACGGTTCTTTGCCTCTTCTGCGCTGAGACCGGAAAGTTCCTCAAGCTTTGCACGCTCCTGAAGCTGCATCTTATCGAGTTCCTCCTGCTTAATCTGCAAAAGTTTCTTTTCATTATCAACACGCTGCTGCTGCTGATCTACGTCCTGCTTTCTGCGGCCCAGTTCTTCCTGACGCTGATTCAAAGAGAGCTCTCTCTGCTTCAGGCGGTTCTCGCTCTGCTGAATTTTCTGGTTACGGCTCTGCACCTCCTTTTCGAGTTCAGACTTTTTATTAAGAAAAATCTCCTTAACCTCGAGCTTCTTCTTTTCCTTCAACACTTCAGCTTCTTTTTGAGCTGCAGAAATCATTTCATTATATTTCCCGGTAAGAACATACCTGAATATAAAATATCCGCATAGTCCACCCAAAACAAGTGCTACGACGGCAATAATAATATTTAATATCATTTGTTTATTTTAATAATGTTAATATTCTCACTTTTATTTTTTATCCGTAGCTGCACGCATGCCTGTATCAGACACGCCAAGAGCATCTTCAATCTCATTGGTTATCTTTGTGAGAATATCGTCATAGGGTGCTGTGTCGTTGTTAGTTTTTTCAAACTCCAGATTCAGTGCGATATTAATCATCGCCATATACAAGATTTCTTTCTCGCTTTTAGTTGACCTAAAGCGTTCTGAATATGTATTTACCGTTTCTGTTATAAGCTTGGCCGCATTACGATAAAAAGGCTCTTCTTCCGGTATTATATTATAAACCGGTATCTCTGTATCATAAACGTGCAGTCTTATATTTAATTTATCTTTTCCTTCAGCCATCACTACGTCACTATTCCTCACTAAGCAGCGTGATACATTTATTAACCTCACGTATAAGGCCTGACAGTCTGCGCTTTGCCGACTCAATGTCGCCGTCAGATATCTCCATCATTTTGGCCATCTTGAGGCTATCGTAGTCTTTCTGTGCCTGTTCCAAAGTTGATTTCAGACGCTTCATTTCCTCCTCCTGTGCATCAAGCATCGCATAAAGCTCCTCGTTTTCTTTCTTCAATTGGTTGTACTGAAGAATCAACTGCCTTACACGTGTGGTAAACAGCGTCATTATTTTATCATTGTCAGCCATCACAAAAAGTTTTGCCTACAAATTTAGCACAAATTTATCAACTTGCAAAATTTATTCATCCGATTTTACATAAATCAACAAATTATGCCATAACGAGACTGCGGAGGCAAACTCATTACGGCATATAAGCAGACTTACTATTTCGAATTATTTTTCAAGTTGTCATCATCAGCGGGACGCGGTTCCTTCTTAGCCAGCATTACGACCTGGAACACAAAATCGGTTATCCATTTTTCGCTGAAGCCCAACCGCTTATCGTAATTACGGATGGCTACCACCGTCTTCATGACGCCCATATCCTTAAAGTCGTTCTTATGGAAAATGTCAGCTACGGTCTTTTCGGTCATTCCATATATAGCCTTTTTCATGAACGAAGGCATACGAAGCTTAAACTTCATCAGATTACCCATAAGCATCATGAGATCTTGAGTAAAATTCTGGAACTGGATAAGATATGTCTGCACGTCCTGTATCTTACGGCAATTCTTACGGATGCTTTGGTCAACTTCCTTGAAGAAGTCATCTTCTGTATTATACAAGTCCTTAAGCATCTTTTTACAATGCTTTTTCTCCCCCACTCCAAGTTTGTTGTTCAATGTCGGAACGTGAAGAGTGGTTTTGAACATTCTCAGGTCAGGAAGCATCGCCAGATTAGTTATGCCGGCATTTTCAGCGATTGCAGCCTGAAGATAGACACGCACAAGTGTCATATAATCTTCCATGCCTCCAGTCTTATGTTCTTCTTTATTGCTTTTTCCAAATAATTTACTTAAAAATCCCATGTCTTTAATCAATCTAATTTAAACTAACGAGCCATGAACAATATCACGGCAATTAAAATATAAATGCAAAATTACATCAAATACATCAAAAATCAAAATAAAATTTGATTATTATCAACTTTTATTATACCTTTGCAAAGCATATGCGATTATTGCAATTGATGTATAATTTTTTAAACAACATCACAAAGACCTGACAAAACAGGCATTCAACAGGTTAAGTATTATTTAATTTAACAGCAAAACAAGATGAAAGGTATTGTATTGGCCGGTGGTTCTGGCACACGTTTATATCCAATCACTAAAGGTATCAGCAAGCAATTGATACCAATTTTTGACAAGCCGATGATATATTATCCCATTTCAGTACTTATGCTTTCTGGCATAAAAGACATTCTGATAATATCAACACCACACGACCTGCCTGGATTCAAAAGACTGCTAGGAGACGGCTCCGACTATGGCGTACATTTCGAATACGCCGAACAGCCTTCGCCTGATGGACTTGCACAGGCATTTATCATCGGCGAGGAATTTATCGGCGACGACAGCGTATGCCTTGTATTAGGCGACAACATTTTTCACGGAGCAGGATTTTCTGCGATGTTGCACGCAAGTGTCGAAGAGGCAGAGAAGAACGGAAACGCAACTGTATTCGGATACTATGTCAACGATCCGGAACGTTACGGAGTGGCTGAATTTGACAAGAACGGCAACTGTCTCAGCATAGAGGAAAAGCCTGAAAATCCGAAGAGCAACTATGCCGTTGTCGGCTTATATTTCTACCCAAACAGCGTTGTTGAGATTGCAAAGAACATCAAGCCAAGCAAACGAGGCGAACTGGAAATAACATCTGTCAACCAAGAATACCTCAGACGACAGACTCTGAAAGTTCAAACACTTCAAAGAGGATTCGCATGGCTCGACACAGGCACACACGACAGTCTGAGCGAGGCGTCAACTTTCATTGAGGTTATAGAGAAACGTCAAGGTCTGAAAATTGCATGCCTTGAAGAGATTGCATTCAAACAAGGTTGGATTGACTCTGAGAAACTTAAAGAAGTTGCTCAGCCCATGTTGAAAAATGAATACGGAAAATACCTTATAAGTTTAATAGGATAACAAACAAATAAACTAGGATAAAAATAAATGAACGAATTAAAAAACAACCAAGAAGTTCAGGAATTTGCAGAAGAGCAATCTTCCTTCAACTTCCAAACCATTTACAAGGCGTTTATACTTAATTGGAAATGGTTTATTTTATCTATACTGATATGTGTTGGCATTGGTTTTCTTTACCTGCGCTACACTACACCGGTATACAACACAATAGCTAAGTTGCTGATTAAGGACGACGACAACAGCCGACGCTCTGGACGAGGAGGCCTTCAGGCACTGGAGAGTATGTCTAACCTTGGTATTATAAGCAACAACTATGGTATAGAGAATGAGCAGGAAATCCTGACATCAACCACTGTTGCCGAACAAGCTGTACGCGACTTAAAATTATACGTCAATTATTATCTAAAGGGGCATGTAAAAGACCAGCTTATATACAAAGAGCAGCCAATAAATGTTGACATGGATTTTGCCCACATGGATAAGCTGAATGCTCCGGTCAAACTAAAAATTACAAGAAAAGACAATGGCTACATTGTCAAAGGTACATATTATATCCCAGAAAACGAGGTTGCTTTTGACGGTCCTTACGAAATAGAAAAGACAATAGATGGCATACCTGCCGTAATACGTACAAAAGTCGGAATTATCACATTGACTGCAAACGGGCGTTATAAGCTTGAAGACGGAGAATCAGAAATTGCTATATTAAATTCACCCCGTATTGCTGCATATAAATATGTCAAGAGCTTATCCGTTGAACAGACATCAAAGACGTCTTCTGTATTGAGCCTGCAGCTTCAGGATCAGGACATAAGCCGCAGTATGGATTATCTGCGCCAGCTTGTGGTTTGCTATAACAGACAAGCCAACGAAGACAAGAACGAAATAGCCGTACGTACAGAAGAGTTCATCAATGAACGTCTGGCAAAAATCAATGCTGAACTTAGTTCGACAGATGGCGAACTCGAAGATTACAAGAAGCGCAACAGGCTGATGGAGCTAAAACTGGATGCCACCACGACATCGACAAACACTTCTGTATACGAGCAGAAGCTCAATGAGGCAAACACTCAGATATCTCTGATAACCAGCCTTATCAACTTTGCCAACCGTCCCGGTAACAGGCATCAGGTTTTGCCGTCAAATGTAGGACTTCAAGACGAAGCGTCAACATCGCTTATCAATGAATACAACAAGATAGCCCTCGAACGCAACAGACTGCTTCGCACGGCTTCAGAAAACAGCCCGGTGGTAATAGAGCTGACATCACAACTCGATGACATGCAGGCAAGCATACATCAGGCTCTGCAGCAGGCAAAGAAGAGCCTCACAATACAACGTGACGCCATACAGATGCAGCTGGGCCAATACAGCGGTGAAGTAACCAAAGCCCCTGAACAGGAGCGTATACTGACTCAGATCGGAAGACAGCAGGAAGTAAAATCAGGACTCTATCTTATGCTATTGCAGAAACGTGAAGAGAACTCCATCTCATTAGCAGCAACAGCAGACAAAGGAAAACTTATCGAAATGCCGCAGTACGCCGGCAAGGTTAGCCCGAAGGGCAGCATAATAATGCTTATAGCCCTCATAATGGGTATAGCCATTCCGTCTCTGATTTTATACGTAATTAATTTCTTCAGATACAGAATTGAAGGCCATGAAGATGTTGCAAGCCTTACCAAGCTGCCAATCATTGCAGACATTGTCGTAGCAAGCGAAACAGCAAAGACAAGGGCAGACATTGTCGTACACGAGAACCAGAACAACCAGATGGAGGAAATATTCCGCTCTATGCGTACGAATATTCAGTTTATGCTGAAAGAAAAGCAAAACGTAATAATGTTTACGTCTTCAACATCCGGCGAAGGAAAGACATTTACAGCAGCCAACCTGGCCGTAAGTTTTGCACTTCTCGGCAAGAAAGTAATCCTCATTGGTCTTGATATCCGTAAGCCAAGATTGGCAGAATTGTTTAAGATAAACAATCACAATAACGGTATCACGCCATTGCTTACAATGACGAATCCGGAATGGAGCGATGTTAAAAAACAAATCGTACCTTCAGAGATTAACAATAACCTCGATCTTCTGATGGCTGGTCCTATTCCTCCCAACCCGGCAGAACTTGTTTCTCGCCCTGCACTTGAACAGGTGCTCAACTTGCTCAGAGAGAACTACGACTATGTATTGGTAGACACGGCTCCGGTCGGACTGGTAACAGATACGCTGCAGATTGGCAAGCATGCAGACATCTGTATCTACATGTGCCGTGCAGACTACACTCCGAAAGCCAGCTTCGGCATGATAAACGAACTGGCTGCAGAGAACAAGTTGCCAAATCTGTGCATCGCTATCAACGGCATAGACCTTTCAGACAAGAAGTATGGCTATTATTATGGATATGGCAAATACGGCAAGTATGGCAAATACGGACATTACGGCAAGGGTAAGGCGTATGGCTCATACGGCAACTATGGCGATTATTCTAACAGCCATTACGGCAACAAAAACGACACATCTGTAAAAAGATAACAACTGACTAAAAGTATACGGCGGCTTTCTCGTCAGAAAGTTTCCGTATACTTTTAAACATTTATATTCAATTACTTATAAAGTTATTCATATTTAGCATTATTTTTTTGAAATAGAATTATGACTATTGCAGTAGACTTTGACGGCACAATTGTTGAACACAGATATCCTGAAATTGGCCAGGAGATTCCGTTTGCGACAGATACTCTTAAAATGTTGATTGCTGATCATCACAAGCTCATATTATGGTCTGTACGCGAAGGCGAACTGCTCGACGAGGCCGTACAATGGTGCAAGGACCGCGGAGTGGAATTTTATGCTGTTAATAAAGACTATCCTGAAGAACAAGGCACGTCAAACAACAACCACTACTCACGCAAGCTTAAAGCTGACATGTTTATTGACGACCGCAATATAGGAGGCCTGCCTGATTGGGGAACAATATACAGAATGATAAAAGAAAACAAGACATATAAAGACATCATGATGGAACGCCAGGGCCATGTTTCATATGATGAAAGACCAAAGAAAAAACATTGGTGGCAATTTTAATCAAAAGATATAAATAAAAGCATTGCGCAAAAAGCGTGATGCTTTTTTTTTAGCTCCCTATCCCGAAATTATTTAATTCGATGTAATAATACATCGGATTATCCGTAAAAAACCATTTGTTTTCAATGAAAAACTGGGCCACTTTTGATGCAAAAGTGGCCCAGTTACGACTCAAAAACAATAGGTTAATGATTTAAAACCAATACACGTCGTTTTGCTTACACATTTCACAGAATCTCACTATAGCGCCAACGATTTACAATCACAAACAGGCTCTCTGCTTTCGATTTTTTGCATTCAAAATTAGCGCTGCTTATAAAAGTGCCATAATGACTGCTAAACAAAACGGGCAAAGAATAATACTATGCAAAATTTTGTTTACCTATGTCCCAATATTCTTTTAATCATATTTCACCAGATATCCTTATAACTAAGCTGTAAGCCATATTCAGTCCAGCAAGCAAACATCAACCTATTTTCCTGAATACAAAACGGACAATCAAAAAGTTTGTCGGTATTGCAATACAATAAACAGGCACAGGCGCAAGCTCCTTGCTCACACCAAGCCAAAGGAATAGATTAAGCAGTCCGATCTGCAGGAAATAGTTGAAAAGATGAGCTCCTCCAAAGCCAAAACCATTTTTAACCGACTTCTTCTTACGGAACGTAAACTTTGCCGACAATAGATAGTTTACCACAAAACTCAGAAAATATCCTATGGTATAAGCAACATTTACGTCGATTACACTTTGCAAAAGCCAATATATGCCATAATGCAGGGCCGTGGCAATAACGCCTACGATGCCAAAACGTATTATCTCAAAAAAAGTTTCACGACTTAACAGCATAATTTATAATATTCTATTCTGCAAAGGTAATGCAAAGCTGAAACAAAACCAAATATTTGAAAAACGATTAACAGCACGTGCTACATGCGGCGCAATATACGTGGAAACTGATATGCAAAAATCAGCGTACATAGTATTGCTGCAGTTGCATCAGATATTCCCTCGGCTGCATAAACGCCCATCACGCCCATATACTTAGGCAACAGCAAAGCCAAAGGTATGAGCAATATAACTTTGCGGAGCAAGGCGATAAAGACAGAAACCTTAGCCTGTCCCAGGGCTACAAACATATTCTGGCACGTGCGCTGCAGCCCAAAAATGGTCATACCGCACAAGAATACGGGCATGGCCCGGCATACCGTACTGATAAGAGCTTC
This sequence comes from Prevotella sp. CAG:255, assembly GCF_000431195.1. NCBI lineage: Bacteria > Pseudomonadati > Bacteroidota > Bacteroidia > Bacteroidales > Prevotellaceae > Prevotella > Prevotella sp. CAG:255. Next base: position 14,901 of record NZ_HF986781.1, read on the forward strand.
GTCGGTTGTAAAGGCTGCTGCCACCAAAGACGGAAACAGAACCATGAACAGCACAAGTACGAAATTAAACGTAAACATTATTGCCAGCACAATCTTGAAGCATTCCTTTACACGGTTTCTGTCTCCGTGGCCATAGTTGTAGCTGACAATAGGCACAAAGCCCTGCGCAAAGCCTGCAAGGGGAACGCTAACTACAAGCATGGCGCTCTGCATTATGGCCAAAGCACTGACATTAATGTCGCCGAACTTTTCAAGGCTGCTGTTAAGAACAAAACCAACGAGGCTCTCCGTACTTGCCATAATGAACGGCGACACACCCAAAGCCAGAATGTGAGAAATCACGTTTCTGTCAGGGCGCATATACCTGAACTCCAATCTGAGTGAAGCACGCTTTGACGTTAGAAAACTTACTATCCACAACGCGCTGCATGCCTGCGATATAACAGTAGCCAAGGCCGCGCCCCTGACGCCCATGCCCATCACAAAGATAAAAATAGGGTCAAGTATTATGTTAAGAACGGCGCCTATCAGCACCGAATACATCGCTATCGCCGGACGTCCCTGAGTGTTTATAAACGTGTTAAGTCCTACGGACGTTTCAACAAACAGTGTGCCTAAAAGATAAATTGAAAGATAATCTTTTGCGTAACCTACTGTATTTTCAGACGCGCCGGTAAACATCAGCAACGGCTCCATGAAGAGATATGTAAGAGTAGTGGTCAGAAGCGTAAAAATAAGCAACAGGACAAAACCGTTACCCAAGGTCTGCCCTGCCCTCTTTCTGTCGCCCTGACCGAGGGCTATGGCAGCCAACGGAGCACCGCCGCCACTGACTATTGCCGAAAACGCAGAAATAAGTATTATTATGGCCCCCGTAACACCGATACCAGCCAGCGCGTCCGTGCCGATGCCCGGAATGTGACCGATATATATCCTGTCGACCAGATTATACAACAGATTAACAATCTGAGCTGCCACCGACGGCATAGCCATGCGCAGCACAAGAGGCAACATCCTGTCTGTACCCAAACGCTCTTCGTATGCCGTATTATTTATATTTGCCTTACCCATAAATTACCTTAAAAACTCTAACCTGTAACATTATTCATGCCGAAACCAAGATGCAGACATCAAGCAAGATTGCTGCATCGATGATTTCAAGGTGCAAAATTACACAATATTCATAAAACGGCGTATCTAAAACAAATGTTATTTCCCGCCAAGGCAAAATGATATACAATATGCGAAATCTTAGCAACAGTCAAAAGACATTTGACTACAATATATATAGGTAAAAAATCAGATCGTCCTGACATAACGGCACATACAAGCCGCCCTTATTATAAAAGGAAATATCAGTCATAAACAGAAAATACTCTAAAAGGCGAAATGATTTTTATAAGCGCGAGCCGCTGCTTTCATAATAAATGTTAACGTCAGTTTATAATCTGGCAGGCAAAACGTTATAACACTAAACAAGGAAAATATATGGAGCAGACAGAGTTCGAACAAATAGCAAAATCAACAAGAGCAAAAGCTGTGGCTACAGCCCTTGCCCTCTCTATGAGCATGGATGAAGCCGAAGACATTGCTCAAGACGTGATGCTAAAGCTCTGGACATTGCGCAACGACATAAGCAGCAAGACTGACGCCGAGAAACTGGCCGTATGCATTGCACGCAACAAGGCAATAGACGTACACCGCAAAAGGCCTCAGCAGCCACTGGACAGCCACAGCAACATAGCCGACAGCAAGGCTCCGGCCCCGGACGTCTGTGTTGAAATAAAAGAAGACCACAACTGGCTGATGAAACGGGTGGCCGAACTGCCTCCGAAGGAATATCAGATACTAAAGCTGAGGCAGGTTGAACATAAAAGCAACGAGGAAATAGCCAAGCTGCTCGGCATGGAAAAGACCTCGGTGGCAACTCTACTATCAAGGGCTAGAATGAAAATACTGAAAGAATTTCAAAAAAGGGCTGGAATATAACACTATGAATAAAGAAATAGAACAACTCATAAAGCGATTCATGGACGGACAGACTACGGTTGACGAAGAAAACCGCATAGCTGAATATCTCCGCACACATGAAGTGGAAGACGAATGGAAGCCATACAAAGATATGTTCGGATGGTTTGACGACGGAATGCCATTGCAATCCAACGGACATAAACATACGGCAAAAAACAGGAGTAAAGCCATAACGGTGGCTATGCTCATGGCAGCAGCCGCAGCAATAGTAGCATTGGTTATGATAGTGCGTCCTGGTACTCAGGACATTATGCCAGAACAACAAACAGTAAACGCAGCCGGCAAATTGGCGACAGAAGAAAATATCATATCATCCAAAGATACTCTGGCCATTGACTCTATGAAGAAAGAGGCCGTAAAGCCAAATAAGAAAAAGAGCAGAATAAAGAGAAGGGTCTACAAAGTGATGCCGCCAAAGACATATCTCGCAAAGGCTGAGCGCGACTCGATAAATGTTGTAGCCGACCAAATGGCTGAAGAAAAGCTGCGCCAGATATGTTTCGAACAAGAACAAAAAATAAGAGAGATATACGACCTGTATAACAGACAGGATATAAAGATAGAACTTATTATGGCCACCCTCGAAGAAGGTATTGACTATGAAACAGAAGAAAACGAATATTATTAAAAAACATACCATTATGAAGACATATAGATATTTTGCCACAACAGCAGCGTGCATAATAATGTCGCTTGGTGCCCATGCCCAAAAGAATATAGACAATGCCATTGATGACTTTGTGAACAATAAGAATTATGAGGAATACATAAAGAAAGAAGTTACAATGGAGCAAAACGGCGTAAAAGACAAATCTTACTGCTATTCATATACTTTTGAGCTTCCGTCAAATAAGTCGAAAGCCTTAAACAGCATACACTCTGCATTCAACAAAGAGGCATCAAATGCCTATAATTTGGCAAAAAGATCAAGCGGAATAAGCGATGCAACACTGATGAGAGTAAGCTATGGCCGCAATCTTGACAAAGAGATTTTGTTCGGAAAACATATTGACCATAACTATGATGTTATGTTGTTTCATGACAGCAACGACAGTCTTTACAGATACGTTTATGCCATAGTATGGAAGGAGAAAGTAAAAGAAGACAAAGTATGGGGAATAATATATAAGATATACGGAAAAGACCCACAGAAAGTGAATCGCCCTGCCACAAGAACAATTATTACCATGAAAGACAACGGCGATATAGTTACTATTAATGACAACGGACATATTATAACACATAAATCAGGACAATCGTCATCGTACAACAATAATAAAGATTTTTCAAATATAACAATCCACACAAGCGATGACGCAATAAAAACTGACATGGACTTTCTGAAAAGATTCGGAAATCTAAGGGTTGCATATTATGCCGTTCTGGAGGAAGGCGGGTCAAACAAGCTCACTATCTGCACGGGAATTGTAAACAAAATATTGGAACTATGCAAGTCATACGGCAGCCTGCTCAACGAAAGCGAGAAGGTGACATGTATGGACAGCATAAAGGAAATGCAAAAGCGCAGCAAAGACAATTATCTCAAAGCGCTGCTCAACGAAGCAATTAACGAACTGAAATAATCATAATACTCGCTCTAAAATAAAAAATCTTTAAGATTAAAACAAGTCAAAACAAAGCATTCCGTCCTTGTCTTGCCAATGGCTGAAGACAAGGGCGGAACTTTTTATATAATGGCTTCAGCTACTTTTATCCTCTGCCATATTCAATTAACACGAATAGCCAAAACAGCTTGAGTATTTAATCCATAGGCAAAATATTTTATCGCATTATCCATATGGCAGAATATTATAGTAACCGGTCAAACATTTGTAACAGTCAATACATAAAACTCAAAAATAAAATATAAAATGACAGGGCAAAATGTATATTTATGACTAAAATTACTATCTTTGCAGATATATACCTGCCGCATATAACCGTTTGACATCTGATGCGGTGAACTTTTATATAAAAACAAACAAGGAATAACAATGTGTGGAATAGTTGGATATATAGGTTTCAGAGATGCTTATCCCATTCTTATACAAGGACTTAAGCGCCTTGAATACCGAGGATACGACTCTGCCGGAGTTGCACTTATAAACAACGAAGGAGTTATGAACGTTTATAAGGAAAAAGGCAAGGTAAGTAATCTTGAAGCCCTGACATCACAAAGAGATATTTCAGGACAAATTGGCATTGCTCACACAAGATGGGCTACTCATGGCGAACCATCAGCCATAAACGCACATCCACACGTGTCTCAGAGCGGACGTCTTGCCCTTGTCCATAACGGAATTATTGAGAATTATAGCAATCTGAAAATCCTTCTCGAAAAAGAAGGATACACCTTCAAGAGTTCAACAGACACAGAAGTGCTGGTTCAGCTCATTGAATATATGCAAAAAAAATACGACAAGAGCCTTGAAAACGCCACTATCATGGCGCTGCGAATGGTTGTCGGAGCTTATGCCATTGCCGTTATCGACAAGAACTGTCCCGACAAAATTGTCGTTGCAAGAAAGAGCAGCCCTCTCGTAATAGGCATCGGGGCCGATCATAAAGAGTTCTTTATTGCATCTGATGCCCTGCCGATTGTTGAATATACCAAACAGATGGTTTATCTCAACGACAACGAAGTGGCACTGCTGAAAATCGGAAAGAAAATAGAGATAAACAATCTTAACTACGAAGACATAACGCCTGAGGTTAAAGAAGTGAACATTAGTCTCGAGTCGCTTGAGAAAGGCGGATTTGAACATTTCATGCTGAAAGAGATCTATGATCAGCCGAGATGTATGGCCGACTGCATGAGAGGACGCCTACTGCTCAACGAAAAGCGAATTGTACTAAGTACCATAAACATGCACCGCGAACGCCTGATGAAAGCCGAAAGATTCATTATCGTGGCATGCGGTACTTCATGGCACGCAGGCCTTATCGGCAAACAGCTCATTGAGCAATGGGCCAATATTCCAGTTGAAGTAGAATACGCTTCTGAATTCCGCTACCGCAACCCCGTAATATCACCGGACGATGTTGTGATTGCCATATCACAAAGCGGCGAGACAGCCGACACGCTTGCAGCATTCCAGCTCGCCAAAGAGAACAAAGCCATGTGTTTCGGCATAGTCAATGTTGTCGGATCTAGCATAGCCAGGGCATCTGACACAGGCATATACATACACGTAGGTCCGGAGATTGGAGTAGCCTCAACTAAGGCTTTCACAGGCCAGGTTACGGTTCTGACACTTTTTGCCTTGGCTCTCGGACACGAACGGGGCACAATCTCAAAAGAAGAGTATGAAAGCACTATCGAAGAGCTTGGAAACATACCAGAAAAGATAAAAAGCGTTTTAGCAAAAGACGAAGAGATCAAAGACATTGCACGCTCACTGACTTATGCAGAAAATGCCTTATACATGGGGCGCGGATTCAATTATCCGGTAGCACTCGAAGGCGCTCTGAAACTAAAGGAAATAAGCTACATACATGCAGAAGGCTACCCTGCAGCCGAAATGAAGCATGGTCCGATAGCTCTTATTGACGAAAACATGCCCGTGGTATTTGTGGCAACCCACCATCAACTGTACAAAAAAATCATCAGCAACATAGAGGAAGTAAAAGCAAGAAACGGCCGCATCATTGCCGTCGTAACGGAAGGCGACGAGGCCGTAAAAGAAATTGCAGAAGCAACGATAGAAGTTCCTTCTACGTTAGCCTCGCTGGCCCCACTTCTTTCTGCCATTCCTCTTCAGCTTATAGCATATCACGTGGCTGTTGAAAAAGGACTGAACGTAGATCAGCCACGAAATCTCGCAAAGTCTGTTACCGTAGAATAACATGACTTTAAAATTTACAGACATGTCATAACGACAACCTCTATAATATAAAACTTGGAGAAATAATTTAAAATTTAGTAACAACAAGCAAAAGATTAAGGTAAAAGACATGGAAAAGAAAGATTTAAGGATAATATTTATGGGTACTCCGGAGTTTGCCGTTGAAACTCTTCAGGCACTCGTTGAAGGCGGCTACAATGTTGTAGCTGTAGTAACCCAGCCGGACAAGCCGGTAGGCAGACACCAAGACACGCTCCAGGCTCCTGCCGTAAAACAATATGCGTTGTCAAAAGGCCTGCCAGTTTTGCAGCCTGTAAAAATGAAAGACCCGCTGTTTATCGAAGAACTTAAAAAGTATAACGCTGATATTCAGGTTGTAGTAGCCTTCCGCATGTTGCCGGAGGTTGTATGGAACATGCCTAAATACGGAACATTCAACGTGCATGCAGCCCTGCTGCCGCAATACCGCGGTGCAGCTCCTATAAACTGGGCTGTCATAAACGGTGAAAAACAAACCGGAGTAACGACATTCTTCCTAGACCATGACATTGATACAGGAAGAATAATCATGCAAGAACCATTCGAGATAAAAGAAGATTATAATGCCGAGGATGTGTATAATGGGCTTATGCATCTTGGGGCAGGAATTGCAATCAAGACCATAGACAAAATAATTGAAGGCAACGGACATGTAGATTCCATGCCGCAGGAGGAAATGATAAAGACCGGAGAAGAGATGCATAATGCACCCAAGATATTTAAAGAAACCTGCTTTATCAATTGGGAACAGACAGCCAACAGTCTTTACGACTTCATACGCGGTATGGCGCCATATCCTGGAGCATGGACAAACATGACCGAAAAAAACGGCAAGAAAAACGTATTGAAGATATTCAAGTCAACAAAGACAATGATTCCATGCAACGGCAAGAAAGAAGGAACAATAATGGTGTTCAACGGAAAATTCTTAGTTGCCACAAAGAATGCATGGCTTCAGCTCGATGAAATACAGCTTAGCGGCAAGAAGCGCATGAATGCCAACATGTTCCTCAACGGTTTCAGAAACATTGAAGAATACACATTGGGATAATTCTTTTGCTGTAATTCTTATTATTCACAAACTCACGTGATATTAAACAAAAATCCATACATACTATTAGTATATGTATGGATTTTTGTCTATTGTAGGCATTATATTTCGCACAAGGCACATGTGCATAAAACAAAGGGTATACCGACAGTCAGCCTTGATTATGTTTAATCATTTTGCCATAAGGTGAGGCTATGCCTGACAGCATGCATCAGCACGTCATTTTCTTGTTTCACCATTTTTTCAACTTCACTCCATCTTGGATCAGACGTAATCTTGGGATTCTGTCTTGCTGCATTAATCTGCATTCTCATCATATTCCATTTTGAGAACTTATTTCCCATAAACATAATAAGCCACTGAGGAACACTTGCGTCTATAACAATATTTCCGTCACCGTCTTCCATCTGCTTATTCAGTTCTTCGCCAATACGCATCATTTCATCACCAAAATCATCACAAGAAATCTTACCATCGGCAAATTTTGCCAAAACAGATACCGCCCGCAGTTCAATACTATCAACCATGCCGTTGCCTTCATCTGCAGGACAAATATCATATAAATGTTCGTAACTCATAACGTTAATGTACAAAAATTATTATTTCATCATTCTCTTCTTAATAAACATATCTTCTCCTGCCGACATTATCACCTTCTTTTTTTCTCTTCTCGACAGTCCCTTTGTGTCAAGATTATAAGGTTTATTGCGCTCTATATATTCTTCCACCTTGCATATTATACGTGCCGGATTGCCACCGACAACCACTCCAGAAGGAACAGAATGGCAGACAACACTGCCTGCAGCAATAAGCACATCACTGCCAATAGTTACTCCGGGCATGATGAGCGAATTGTTGCCGATATACACATTATCGCCTATCTCAACTTTTCCGAAACAATCAAACTTTGGATAAATTGTACGGGCAACCTTACTTCCGCCATGAGTGAAAATCTTAACGTCAGCCGTTATCTGACAGTTGGAACCGATCTTTATCAGATAAGGCTCGGCAGAAGACCAAAAACATGAAGCAAAAGAATTGTTCTCACCAAAAACGACACCAGCCTTCTCTGCAAGTTTTTCAACAGAAGAGCGTTTGTGTCTACGGAAGAAAGGAAAATGCATGATATAGATTTTAAAGGTTAACGGCGTGAAATAACCGGAAACGTCTGTATGCATTCACGGAATTTCACGCCTATATTTGAATATTAAAATTCACTAGTAAAATGGAATCTGATATGCTTAAAGTCCTGCTGTGCCATCTGCAAGACATAACCTGAATCAGCCAGGAACACATCGCGGCCGTCCTTATCTTTAGCCATATACTGATATTTGCGTTTCTTGAATGCATCAAGCTCTGCAGGATCGTCAGAGTCTATCCAGCATGCCTTATACAGATGAACCGGCTCCCAACGGCATTTTGCGTTATACTCATTTTCAAGTCTGTATTGTATAACCTCAAACTGCAGCTGTCCTACCGTGCCGATTATCTTTCGGCCGTTAAACTGATTAACGAACATCTGCGCCACGCCCTCATCCATAAGCTGGTCTACACCTTTGTTGAGCTGCTTGCTCTTCATCGGGTCGTCATTCTCTATATACTTGAACATTTCAGGAGAGAAAGACGGCAATCCTCTGAAATGCAATATTTCTCCGTCTGTCAGCGTATCACCTATCTTGAAGATGCCATTGTCGGGCAAGCCTACAATATCACCAGGATACGCCTCGTCGATAGTACTCTTGCGCTGCGCCATAAACTGCGTCGGCGACGAAAAGCGGAGAGTTTTTCCCTGACGTACATGCAGATAAGGATGATTGCGCTCAAACTTACCGCTGCAGACCTTACAGAAAGCGATGCAAGAACGATGGTTGGGGTCGATGTTTGCTGTAATCTTAAAGATAAAGCCTGTAAACTTAGCCTCATCAGGCGAAACCATACGCTCCTCAGCCTTGACAGGCTTAGGACTCGGAGCTATCTTAACGAAACAATTCAACAGTTCCTGCACACCGAAGTTGTTCAGAGCACTACCGAAAAACACAGGAGCAACTTCTGCATTGCGGTAGTCATCTACATTGAACTCAGGATATACACCCTCAACCAGCTCAAGATCTTCACGAAGCTTGCTTGCGTCAGCCTCACCGATATGCTGTTCAAGTTCCTCGCTGTTAACGTCAACTTCAACTTTCTCTGTCACGCGCTGCTTGTCGGGTGTAAACAGGTCGAGTTTCTCCTCATATATATTATATACGCCCTTGAACTTCGCGCCCTGGTTTATCGGCCACGACAAAGGTCTTACATGTATCTCAAGTTCCTGTTCAAGCTCATCAAGAAGGTCGAACGGGTCACGTCCCTCACGGTCCATCTTGTTGATGAATATTATAACGGGCGTGTTGCGCATACGGCACACATTCATCAGCTTTCTGGTCTGAGCCTCAACACCTTTTGCTCCGTCGACAACAATGATAGCCGAATCAACAGCAGTAAGCGTGCGGTAAGTGTCCTCAGCAAAGTCCTGGTGACCTGGTGTGTCAAGAATGTTCACCTTATAACCTTCATAATCAAACTCCATAACCGAAGTAGAAACAGAAATACCACGCTGCTTCTCTATATCCATCCAGTCTGAAGTTGCCGTCTTGCGTATCTTGTTGTTCTTTACGGCTCCTGCCACCTGTATCTGTCCTCCAAAGAGCAGGAACTTCTCCGTAAGCGTAGTCTTACCGGCATCAGGGTGCGAAATTATGGCAAACGTTCTTCTTCTTTCAATCTCGTTATTCATATACTTTTATCTTGTAATTGGAAAATAAGCACGAGACGATTTTCCGGCTGCAACTGCTCACATGCAACATGGCAAGTCATGCGGCCTGCCGTCTCAACTTAAAATCAGGATTTCTGTCGTCAGACAGATTATTAAAAAAATTCGTATCAGTTATTATTCAGCAACTTTTCAATGCAGTCGGCAAGACTTTCTTCCCAATAAGGGATATCCAGTCCGTACTCATTCTTTATCTTCGTCTTGTCGAGCACGCTGTAATGCGGACGTACCGCAGGTGTGGGATACTCGGCAGTGTGAAGTGGCCTTACCTTGCAAGTGCTGATACCGGCTATGCGGTGAATGGCTTTGGTGAAGTCATACCAGCTGCAGACGCCTTCATTAGAGAAATTATACACGCCCGGCTTAATGCCCTGCTCAATGACAGCCATTATTGCAACAGCCAAATCGCGTGCATACGTAGGTGTGCCTATCTGATCGAACACCACGCCAAGCTGCTCTTTCTCGCGTCCCAGACGCAGCATGGTCTTCACAAAGTTATTTCCGAACGTTGAGTAAAGCCACGCTGTTCGTATTATCATCGTGCGCTTACAGAATTTGCTGACGCCAAGTTCGCCTGCCAACTTTGTGCTTCCATATACGCTGTCAGGACACGGTGTGTCTGTTTCGGTGTAAGGAACAAAGCTCTTTCCGTTAAACACATAGTCTGTAGATATCTGTATCAGCCATCCGCCACGCTTCTCTATTTCCATGGCGAGGTATGCCGGAGCCTCCGTGTTGAGTGCCGTGCAAAGTTTCTGATCCGACTCAGCCTTGTCAACAGCCGTGTAAGCCGCACAGTTTACAATACCGTCGATGGCATTGCGGTTGATAAAATCAGCCACAGCCAGCTGATTGGTGATGTCAAGTTCGTTTACGTCTGTATTATAAAAGCGGTGCTGAGGATATTTGTCCTCAAGCAGCTGCATCTCGTTGCCCAACTGTCCGTTGCAACCTGTAATCAATATATTCATAGTATAAAAGTTTCTTTAGTTAAAAGCTAAGCTGACTGTCAGTCAAACTCAAGGGGCTCATTCTTGTCTTTGATATAATAATCCGAGAGCATCCCGATGAATGTCGTTATCTCTTTTATTGCATGCTCCGTGTCCGGACTTATCTTTTTTTTCTGCAGTCTGAGCATCATCACGCCATAAAGGGCATTAAAGCAGGTTTCAATTTCATTCTCCTCGTTGTCTGCTCCCCTCTTGCGCAGCTCAACAATAAACGGCAGAACTTTATAATACTCCGTAGTATAGAACGGGAATTTTGTGTTTTGCAGCAACTGCGCGTTAAGCTCGACAAGCTGCTGCATTACGATTTTGTTTATCTGTAAATGTCCTTTCTGGCGGCATCCTTCCTGATTCATCATCCTCACCAGGTTTCCATACCAGTCGGTCATCTCCTCCTTCTGTTCCTCGTCATAGTTGAATTTGTCGATATAATCATGACGTATGGCGCTGAGACTGCAGCCATATGCCCTGATAATGTCTTCCACCTGCCACATATAGAGCAGATACTCGGCTATGTTCTTTTTTCTTAATTCTTGTGATATAAACATGTTTTAGATAAAATAAAGTTCAACACAAAACTGTTGCGCCGGCAATTAACGGTTACGGCTCATGCACACTAATAGTGGAAAGTGTACAGATTGAACACAGTGCCGATAAGCACCAGCAACGAGAAGATAATGACAACACTGCCGATAATCTTATTGATTATAACGATGCTGCTGTTGTCGAACTTATTGCGGACTTTGTCAATAAGCCATGTAAGACCAAACCACCACAACAGGGCTCCGCATATAATGCTGAGATAGCCTACACACATGTGTAGCGGATGCTTTGGCATTACGAAGGCAAACTGGGCAAAGGCAGCCATGAACAGGAATATAATCAGCGGATTTGAAAAAGTTACAAGGAATGCAGTTACGCAGTTATGAATAAGAATGCCCTTTTTGCTGCCGCTGCAGTTATGAATAAGACTGCCCTTTTTGCTGCCGCTGATATGTATTTTCTTCGTAGGGTCAGACCTGTAGCAGTATATACCAAACGCCATGAGCATTATGCTGCCAAGTATCTGAAAGACAAAACGATTTTGGTTATTGTTGATTATGTCTACAATAAAGCTCATGCCAAAACCCGTTATCAGCGCATAGATAAAGTCGCTGATTGTGGCTCCGATACCGGTAACAAGGCCATACCAACGCCCTTTGTTCAGCGTGCGCTGAATGCAAAGAACCCCGACAGGCCCCATAGGCGCAGACGCTACAATGCCTATGAGTATACCCTTGAAAATCCAGTCAAGTATGTCAAGATGAAATTGAAACGGCATAACGGGTGCAAAATTGCTAATTTTTTATGAAAGGAACAAATTTTATATACAAAACTTTGCTACGTATAATAAATTTGATAACTTTGCATTGCTAGAATTATTATTTAAAATAAAATATCATGATTTCACAAGCATTAAAGCCCTACGTCATAGGTCTCGACCTCGGTGGCACGAACTCTGTTTTCGGCATCGTCGACAGCCGTGGTGACATTAAGGCAACAACAGCAATAAAAACACAATCGTACTCGCAAGTGAGCGAATACGTCGACGCTTCAATAGACGCACTGCAGATAATAATCGACCAAGTCGGAGGCATCGACAAAATTAAGGCAATGGGCATAGGCGCCCCCAATGCCAACTTCTACAAAGGCACAATAGAATACGCACCTAACCTCGTATGGGGACATGAATGTGTAGTTCCACTGGCAGAGATGTTCAGCCAGAAACTTGGCATCCCCGTAGCCATAACAAACGATGCAAATGCCGCAGCCATAGGCGAAATGACATACGGCGTGGCACGCGGAATGAAAAACTTCATCATGCTTACACTCGGCACAGGTGTTGGTTCAGGCATAGTAATCAACGGACAGCTTGTTTACGGATGCGACGGATTTGCAGGAGAACTTGGCCACGTCATAATGAGACGTGAAAACGGAAGATTATGCGGTTGCGGACGCACAGGATGTCTTGAAGCATACTGCTCTGCCACCGGCGTTGCACGCACAGCACGCGAATTTCTGTCTACATCAAACGAGCCTTCATTGCTGCGCGACATGAAACCGGAAGACATAACATCGTTTGACGTTTCTGTTGCAGCAGGAAAAGGTGACGAGCTTGCAAAAAGAGTGTACGACTTTACAGGCGAGATGCTCGGAGAGGCCTGCGCCGACTTTGCAGCCTTCGCTTCACCCGAAGCCTTTGTCTTCTTCGGCGGCCTCACTAAAGCCGGCGACCTGATTATGGACCCGATCAAGAAAAGCTACGATGAACACGTGTTCCACACATTCAGAGGCAAGGCACAGTTCCTAATAAGCGGCCTCGACGGTTCTTCAGCAGCCGTGCTCGGCGCAAGTGCCATTGGATGGGATATCCAGGAATAACTCAGAAAGTAACATTAAAACATAATTTGATATTATATCAATGGGCCTGCAGGCTATTTGCCTGTGGGCCTTTTTTGTGGCAATCATATAATGGATTTGGCTAAACCATTGAGCCGCCTTGTTGCATATTTTAGTGAAAAAGGATGATGCATACAACATGCATAAAAACATCCGACTTTATGATATGCCAGATTGGCAATGAAAAGTCTATTGTTTAGGTGACGAAAACGGGCCACTTTCGATGCAAAAGTGGCCGAGTTACGACCTGAAAACAATAGGTTAATGATTTGAAACCAATACACAAGATTTTACTTACAATTTAAGCCGCACACATCAAGATTTGACACTTCCTTAAACATAAAACACACGATTTGCTTTCGATTTTCGCGTCTCAAAAACGACATTACTTTTTCTACATAAGAATTTGACGAACTTTCGGAACAAAAAGTTCACGGCTTGCCAATATATCTTCCACTCGTCTGTATTGCATAGCAGCCTTACAGCAGTCTAAAAGACGGCAACTATCATCCAAAAGACGACAAGCAAAAAAAATAACACCTTAATTAATATAATAAAGACACAATAAAACAGACATTGCAGCTGTCGGAACTTCATTTATTGACCAATCACAATAAATATATAATACAAAAAGTAAAAAAGCACGTAATATTTTATGTGTATCGTATTTTTATGTATATTTGCAGTTTGTAAAAACACCGGCTAACACGCCGGAATGTTTGAAAACAACTTGATGAACAGCAATAAAAAACATTTAAATAATTTAAGGCAATGAACAGACAGGACGACATAAAAAAAGCAGTTGAAGTAATGAAAAACGGCGGAGTGATTCTCTACCCCACCGACACTGTATGGGGCATAGGATGCGACGCTACCAATGCCGAGGCCGTGGCGAAGGTATATAAGATAAAACAGCGCGACGACTCAAAGGCTCTCATCTGCCTGGTAGACTCAGACGCAAGGCTTCAACGATATGTACGCAATGCACCTGAAGTGGCATGGAACGTGATGGAGCTTGCCACAAAGCCAACTACAGTCATCTTTGACGAAGCTGTCAACCTGGCGCCCAACCTCATTGCAGAAGACGGAAGCATAGCAATGCGCATAACCAACGAAGAATTTTCCAAAGAACTGTGCTACAGATTCCAAAAGCCCATTGTGTCTACAAGCGCCAACATCAGCGGCCAGCCGGCAGCGCAAAACTACTGCGACATATCTGAAGAGCTGCTTAACGCTGTAGACTACGTATGCTTCAGCCGCAGACAGGAACATAAGCCGCACACTCCGTCGAGCATAATAAAGATAAAGAACAACGGAGAGATAGACATAATAAGAAAATAAGTTTTTATAATCTGAAATAAAAGGACACAAAGTGAGTCGTATTAACGGAATTGCAGAAGGGGCTTCAGGCGAACAGACACTGATGGAGCGTATCATATCATGGCGCAAGCAGTATATAACAGACCGCCAATTCACGCTGTTCTTAAGCTTTCTTGTAGGATTTTTTGCTGCCATAGCAGCATTCATCCTGCATTGGATTATTGAGGAGATTGCCCTTTTGCTGACATCTAAATTTGATGCAAACACATTCAACTGGATGTATCTTGTATATCCGGTGATAGGTATTTACCTTACTTCACTTTTTGTCCGCTACATCGTCAAAGACGAGATAAGCCATGGTATCACCCGCATCCTTTATGCCATAAGCAGCAAGCGCAGCAGGCTGAAAGGACACAACTGCTGGAGCTCGGTGATAGCGTCGGCCATAACTATCGGATTCGGCGGAAGCGTAGGAGCCGAGGCTCCTATCGTACTTACTGGTTCGGCAATAGGCAGCAATCTCGGCAAGCTGTTCAACATGGACAACAAGACACTGATGCTGCTTGTAGGATGCGGAGCCGCCGCAGCAATAGCCGGAATATTCAAGGCCCCGATAGCCGGACTTGTGTTCACGCTTGAGGTCTTAATGATAGACCTTACCATGGCATCGCTGCTGCCAATACTGATATCAAGCGTAACAGCCACATGTTTCACGTATATATTCACTGGCAGCGACCCGCTGTTTTTCTTCCATCTTGACAGCGCATGGCCCGTTGAACGCGTGCCGGCAAACATTCTGCTAGGTATATTCGGAGGCTTTGTAAGCCTTTACTTCATACGCACCATGACCGCATGCGAGTCTGTTTTCGGCCGCATAAAGAACCGCCCCATGCTGAAGCTTCTGCTCGGCGCCATGGTGTTAAGCCCGCTGATATTCTTGTTTCCGTCACTTTACGGTGAAGGATACGGCAGCATAAACATCCTGCTAAACGGAAAGACTGAAGCCGAATGGGAGACCATCCTGCACAACTCGCCGTTCTACGGCAACAGCGAAATGCTCCTGCCATACATCGGAATGGTTCTTCTCACCAAGGTGTTTGCCACCTCTGCCACAAACGGCGGAGGAGGATGCGGCGGAACATTCGCTCCTTCATTGTTTATAGGAGCATTTGCAGGCTTCTTCTTTGCAAGAGTATGGAACATCTACGAAATAGGAATATACTTGCCTGAAAAGAACTTTGCGCTGCTCGGAATGTCGGCCGTAATGGCTGGAGTGATGCACGCACCGCTTACGGGTATCTTCCTCATTGCCGAAATAACCGGCGGCTACCAGATGTTCATCCCTCTTATGATTGTAAGCATCTGTGCATATCTTACCATCATAATATTCGAGCCTCACAGCATCTACGGCATGCGACTGGCACGTCAGGGAAAACTGATAACGCACCATAAGGACAGGGCCGTGCTTACGCTTATGAGCCTTGACAGCGTGATTGACAAGAGTTTCACGGCCGTGTCTCCCGAACTCAACCTGGCTTCGCTCGTACATGCCATAAGCAAGAGCCACAACAACGTGTTGCCTGTGCTCGACGATGCGGGCAACCTGCTTGGCGAAATAGACATAACCAAGCTTCGCCACATTGTGTTCAGGACTGAGCTGTATCATCACTTCAAGGTCAAGCAACTGATGTCTCAGCCTGAAGCAACGCTCAGCGTGAACGACACAATGGAGATTGTGATGAAAAAGTTTGACCAGACCGACTCTGCCATGCTGCCTGTGCTCGACAACGAGAACCACCTGCTGGGCTACATATCACGCACACACATGTACACCATGTACAGAAAGATGGTGGCCGACCTGTCGGAAGACTGATTGCCAAGAAATAATCAAAGCAATCAGTCTGACGCTTTACATCAAAGCGTCAAACTTGAAGTCAGTCTTTTTCCTGTAAGCTATGGCTGTAAACTTACAAATTAGTTTATTGTCCTGATTGCATATCTTAACCTCGCAATAAGGTATTTTGTGATGATTGCACGTTTCTGTTGCCTCAGCCGTAAGCACATCACCTTCTACGGCACTGTGCAGAAACGTTATCGTGCTTTCTATGCTAAGCGTCAGTTGTCCATGGCTGTTCATTACTGCAGCCAGAGCCAAATCGGCAAGTGTAAAAAGCGCACCGCCCTGACAAACGCCACCGGCATTGAGATGCGACTTGCCAACCGTCATTACTGCACGTGAATATCCCTCTCTCACCTCCACGAGTTCCATGCCGGCATTCGCCGCAAATATATCCTTTTCGTTTAAAAAATCTTTTAACGTCATTGCAAATTATTTATATATAACCTTCCTCTGTCAAAAACATTTATCAGCCAAACTGATACAAAAGCTAAAACAGCCTGTAAGCGACTGCCGCCTCCAGCGACATTAAACAATATCAAAAGCAACAGGGCTATGCTGCTATCCATTTCTTATACTTTCTATAAACGGCTTCAACAAAGAAATATCCTTTATGGCCGGAAAAGTTTCAAAACGGCTGTTAATGTCTATTCCTGCCATGCAAGGATGAGTCAACGAAAGCACTTTCTCCACGTCATCAGGTCCTATTCCGCCGCTTATAATAAACGGTATATCACCGTCATAATAGTCAAGCAGGCTCCATTCAAACTTTGTGTCAACATCATCGCCATACTGTTTTTTAGGATAAAAGAGCAGCATGTCAGCAACATTCTTATACTTACGCCACAGTCCGACATCTTCCATATCAGCAATGCCAATAGCCTTAATGAACTTTATTCCCGGACATATCTCATCCCTAAGAGTCAACCGGAGATTATTTATCATTATCTCGTCGTTTTTGCCATAAAGCTGAACATAATCGAGCTTATAATTATAAGCCATCGTTATAATGTTCTGGGGCATATCGCTACCAAAAACTCCTACTCTTGCCACTTTTCCATCCTCATTCAGATCACGCCCCTGTATACTTGCATAATCAGGCAACAAGCCGACATTAGAGGGTATCGAAGAGACATAACGCGGATTTCTTCTGTCAAATACCAAGCCTATCATATCAGCGCCAAGCCCCATGACGGCACGTATATTTTCAGGATCGCGCAATCCACAAACTTTTATTATCATGACTACAGTTTCGTTTCAGACATAAATAAATTAGCTATGACAAATTCCTTTAAACACATTACTGATGAATTCTGCCATGTAACAAAGATACAAATATTCTGCCTATTAAGGCATACACGCCACGAAATTTTTACCTAATAAACTAATCTTAATAAAAAAGGCCTGCCGAAATGGCAGGCCTCAAAAAATGTATAATTCTTCTTCACACAGTACAATAGCCCGCTATATTCTGCTTTTGTGAATTAAGCCATAACTATGCAAATATTGTTTTCAGTAAATTTTATCTATTTATACGTATGCCGCATAAAACAAAGGCACACTCACCAACAAATCAAGCGGAAACCCCAGCTTAACCGATTGCAAAGATAAACATTATTCTATAAGCAACAAACTTTTTGGCACATTTTTATCAAAAAAGTTGCAGTTTTAACACAATACGGCAAGTTATGTTTACAACGTTAGCACATTTATATATAAAAACAAGAACATCAGTGCAACAACAAAAGAGCATAAAACACACAGAAAAGCCCTAATATCTAAATGTAATTCAATAATATTTTAAACATCAACAGCTTCTGTCAGACGAAATCAGAAAAAAAGACATATAAAAGAGTAATAAAAACGATTTATCATCGTTACAATAATAGAATTAAAAATAATTTGCCTATGAAATATTTTACCAAAGAAGAAAACAAGCCGTCTAAGAATACGCTAAACATTATCAAGCAGATAGCTTATACCTACAGGTCTATAAAACTTAACGGAAAAAACGAAGCTTATTGTCTGAATTAGAAACCGACTATTTATGGCAACATTAATTTCACCTTCATTACTTTCTGCCGATTTTCTTAATCTGCAGAAAGACATCGACATGATAAACAACAGCGAGGCAGACTGGCTCCATCTTGATGTTATGGACGGAGTGTTTGTGCCAAACATTTCATTTGGCTTCCCAGTAATTGAAGCTGTCGCAAAAACATGCCAAAAGCCGCTTGACGTGCATTTCATGATAACAGCACCTGAAAGATACATAAAGCAGACAGCAAAGACAGGAGCCATGATGATGAACGTGCACTTCGAGGCATGCACACACCTTAACAGAACAATACATGAAATACATGAAGCAGGCATGAAAGCCGGCGTAACGCTAAATCCGTCGACACCTGTATGTATGCTCGAAGATGTCATAAAGGACGTTGACATGGTGCTAATAATGAGTGTAAACCCCGGATTCGGAGGTCAGGCATTCATAGAAAACACCATTGACAAAGTAAAGCGTTTAAGAAGACTGATAGAAGAATCCGGCTCAAAGGCACTTATCGAAGTTGACGGAGGCGTACAGAGCCAAACAGCCCCAAGACTCGTTGAAGCCGGCGTGGATGTTCTGGTCAGCGGAAGCTATATATTCAAATCAAAAGATCCGGCTGCCACCATACACGACCTGAAGCAACTCTAAAAGCGCAATGTTGGACGCAGAAAACAAGCATAAAATTAATATACAATATAAAATGGCGCAGACGGATAATACAGTCTGCGCCATTTTATGTTGCCAACAGATTAAGACAACCAATTGTCCGCAACATCATACAGTAAAAACCGAATTAAATCGGCTTGTCTATATTATTAAAGTTATTCAATATTGACTAAATCTTAAGAACGGCGCAAGTCTGACCGGTCAGTCAAGCTGGAGCGCTATATTATGTTCCTTTGACATACGGCGCAGATTGAGGATAGCATACCGCATTCTGCCCAATGAAGTATTGATGCTGACTCCCGTAGTCTCGGCAATCTCCTTAAACGACAAATCTTGATAAAACCTCATGAACACAACCTCACGCTGCGTAGGAGGCAACATATTCATCATGTTCTTGACATCAACCATTATCTGATCGTTTACATAACGGTTTTCAACGTTGCTGTCCAATATTTCATTGCCGCTGAGATTAGAGAGATCGTTCTCGTCAGTAGGCTCAATCAGATTACGCGAACGCTGCTCACGATACCAATCCATAATGACATTATGCGCGATGCGCATAATCCACGCTCCGAATTTTCCACTGTCAACATACCTGCCCTGATGCAGCTTTGTTATAACCTTCACAAAAGTTTCCTGAAACAGGTCGTTGGCCTTGTCCTCGTCTCTGACGACAAACAATATGTATGAGAACAATTTGCTCTGATTTCTTGATAACAGCTCATCAAAAGCCCTGTTGTTTCCCCTTACATAAGAAATAGCTAACTCCTCATCAGTCAACCTACTTATATTTTCCATTTCTTTATTCTTATTTTTTAATTTTAGGTAAACAGTGTTTCGATAGGCTTTATCTAAATTAAATTAATATTAAACAATCATATTGTACGTGCAAATATAAGAAGAAATGTTTACACGCACAAATATTTTAGAAAAATAACGTTTTTTCTTTTGAACTTTGACAAACTATATGTATCTTTGCGGATGATTAAGGTTCGATACGACTCGATTAAAAAGGGAACGGGGTGAAAATCTCCGACTGTCCCGCAGCTGTAAGTTCCTTTATAACTTAAAAGTAACATGCCACTGTGAAAACGGGAAGGTGCTTGAAAGTGGAACAAAGTCAGAATACCTGCCTTATGATGTAAGACCTATTCTCTCGATGTAAGGGGCTATGGTCAATCTTATAAAATTAATATCAGACTAATAAATGCCGTGTCACTGCATAGCTGTGTAATATCGCTATATGCAGTTGACGTGAGTATTACACATTGACGCTACATTTGACAAGACGTTATATTATCGTGTTTTAATTATATAAGTTTATCCGAGATTGACAACGCCGTGAGGCGTTGTCAATTATTTTATCACCCTATCAGTCAAGTATTTATCAAGATCAGATGCAAAAGAAATGACATTAACAATTCTTCAACAGCCGAAAACACAAGACACATCAACATCCTAATTTGAAAATTCGTAAGCATCTATTTTCTTTATTCCGGGAATGGCAAGATACGTCTCGCGGAAACCAAACACAGACAACACCTTGCCGCGATTTTCTGGATGCTCCTTTAGATTGAGTTCCTCACGTATTTTCTTTGAGCATGACGTGAGGCATACTGAAACAACATGAGAAAGGTCAGCTGTTGCAGGATCGTCAGCCAAGAGTAATGCTGTATCGTGATCAAACGGAGGTTCAAAATCATATCGTTTCTTACCATTGGCGCCAGTTGCCGAACCTACGATGTAGCCCTTCACCCATACCTGATCAACTATAGGCTTACTGATAAACGTCTCTACATCCACAACATCACCAAAAGAAATGCCTGTATCATCATCATACTCACCATCGCCTTCATCTTCATCATCTGAACCGGTGTCCTTATCCGTTCCGCCGACAATCTCCGTTCCGTCATCTATGCCTTCTTCCGAATCATCATAGGGTTTGTCGCATGCAGAAAAAAAGAATGCTGTCAACAACAGCACAAACATAAACCTGATTTTTTTCATAATATATTATGTTGGTTAACGATATACAAAAGTAACAATATTTTTCATAACAGACAAACTATCACGGGCAAAAACAAAAAGAGGTTGACGCAGGATGCTGTCAACCTCTGACGATTTCGTTAAAACTTCGAAATCATAAATAAGATGTCGCAAATATAAGGCATTTCAATGACAATTGCAAGTTTTTTGATTTAAAAAACTAATATTTAACATTTAGGCTACATAAAATGTTAAATATTTTACATTTTGGCATTCTGCATTACATATTGCAAAGTGCTGTAAATCAAAGCATATTACAAAAAATAAAACAAAATAATACACACAAGCTTTCGTATTCAAATTATATTCACTATATTTGTACCAACAATCAAAAAAATAATAACATATATTAACTTTACGTATACATTACAAACTTAGTTTTTATGAAACAATTACAGACATTATTGCTATGCCTACTGTTTCCGCTTGCCATGACGGCATCAGTATGGGAAACGCAGTACAAACAAATTGAAGAAAGCATCAGGATGCCTAAGTTTGCCGACCGTACTTTTGACATAACAAAGTATGGAGCATCGCTAAAGGCCAGTGCGGCAAAAAACCAGAAAGCCATCAACAAGGCTATAGAGGCCTGCTCAAAAGCCGGTGGCGGACGTGTTGTAATCCCACAAGGAACATGGAAGACTGGCGCCATAAGAATGAAGAGCCACGTTAACCTTGTAATCGAAAAGGGTGCTACCCTATTCTTCGAATTTGACAGAAGCCTTTATCCTCTGGTTGAAACACGCTGGGAAGGACTCGACTGCATAAACTATTCACCGCTGATTTATGCTTACAAGGAAACAGACATCGCGATAACCGGAGAAGGAACTATCGACGGTAACGGTTCTGACGACACATGGTGGCTGATGAGCGGAAAGACTCCTAAGAGCAAGGACATTGTTGTTGAGGAAAAGCAGCAGAATCCAGGAGGACGCGCCGACCTGCTGAAAATGGCAGAAAACGGAGTGCCTATCGAAAAACGTATATTCGGCCCGAAAAAAGGTCTGCGCCCTCAGATGGTAAACTTCAATCAGTGTGACGGTATTCTGATTGAAGGCGTAACAATGGTACGCTCACCGTTCTGGGTAATGCACCCGCTGCTGAGCAAGAACATAACCGTAAGAAACGTAACCGTACACAACGACGGCCCTAACGGAGACGGCTGTGACCCTGAATCATGCGAGAATGTTCTTATTGAGAATTGCGTGTTCGACACTGGCGACGACTGCATCGCAATCAAGAGCGGACGCAACGAGGACGGACGCGAAGGCGGCAAGGGCCGTTATGTAGGACGTCCGAGCAAAAACATAATTGTGCGCAACTGCGTAATGAAAGACGGACACGGAGGAGTGGTTATCGGCTCTGAGATTTCAGGCGGATGCAACAATGTGTTTGTTGAAAACTGCAAAATGGACAGCCCAAACCTTGACCGTATTCTCAGAATAAAGACAAACTCATGCCGTGGCGGCGTGATTGAAAACATCTATATGCGCAACGTTGAAGTTGGCCAGTGCGCAGAGGCTGTGCTCAAGATCAATCTTGACTATGAGCCGAAAGAAATTGGCCGTCGCGGATTCTACCCGACAGTACGCAACGTCTACATGGAGAACGTAACCTGCCAGAAGAGCAAATACGGAATCATGGTTGTAGCATTCGACTCACTGACCAATGTATACAACATCAATCTGAAGAACTGTAAGTTTGACGGCGTTTATGACAAGCCGGTTTACATAAAGGGCAAAACCCGCGACATGAACTACGATAACCTCTTCATCAACGGTTCACTTATCCTTGCCGAGGCTCCGTTCAAAAACTACAGCGAGTGGATGGTACACTCTGAAATGCAGCGCAACCCAGACCCATGCATGATTGACTTCGCAAAAAAGCCAAAATGGGGATATGTTGTAGGAATAGAGCTCGAATCAATGCTCGACACCTATCTGGCATACAAAGACGAGAGCATCATAGACTATCTGAAGCAATACCCGGCTAAGATGATTGACGAAAAGGGCAACATCACAGGATACAAATATGAAGACTTCAACCTGGACAACACACGTCCGGCACGCTATATTCTGCGCATGAACAACCTCTTCCCCGAGAAGAAGAATGAGAAAGCCCTGAAAACTCTGTTCAAACAGCTCGAAAAACAGCCCCGTACAAAGGACGGAGTGTGGTGGCACAAGGCTATATACGCACACCAGGTATGGCTCGACGGCGTATATATGGGACATCCGTTCTACACAATGGGAGCACCTATACTGAAAGGCGAGAAAAAGGCAAAGAAGTATTATGACGACACTTTCGAGCAGATTTCAAAGACATACAGCCGTACATACGACGAAAAGACTGGACTGTGGAAACATGCATGGGACGAAACTCAGAAGATGTTCTGGGCTAATCCTGAAACAGGCTTGTCTAAACATACATGGGCACGCGCTCAAGGATGGTTTGCAATGGCTATACTCGAAGTACTCGACGTTCTCCCTGAAAACTATGAGAACAGAGGTAAGCTGATTGATATGCTGAACAACGTCATGAAAGCAACCGTAAAATATCAGGACAAGAAGACCGGCTTATGGTATGATGTGCTCGACGTTAAAGATCCGCGCAACTATCTCGAAGCAACAGCTTCTTCAATGTTTACATACGTCCTGCTGAAAGG
>NZ_HF986781.1:38790-54040 GCF_000431195.1 Prevotella sp. CAG:255
TGCTGAAAGGCTCACGCCTCGGCTATTTCTCTAACGACCTGAAAGAAGCCGGACTGAAAGGCTATAAAGGCATACTGAAAGAGTTTATCAAGGTGAATGCAGACAAGACTGTATCACTTACACGCTGCTGCGAAGTGTCAGGCTTAGGCCCCGACAACGCAAAAGGACGCCGCCGCGACGGCTCGTTCAACTACTACATGAGTGAACCTATACGCGACAACGACGGAAAAGGCGTTGGTCCGTTTATTTGGGCATCACTGGAGATGGAGCGCATGGGCTACGATGTTGCCAAGCTCAATCAGTAATCAGCTGCAAGACAAAATCTACTTAAAAGCATCTGACATTTATTAAAACAGATATAACAAAAGATAATTCTAACAGCATTTAATGAAAAAGAAACTCTTAATGACAACAGCAATGGCAGCGAGTGCCATTGCTGTTTCTGCGCAAGCTCCCGCATTCCCCGGAGCTGAAGGTCACGGACGCTACGTAACGGGCGGACGCGAAGGAAAGATTGTACATGTAACTAATCTGAACGACAGCGGTACAGGTTCTTTCAGATCTGCTGTCAGCGGATCTTCTAAGAAGATTGTCGTATTTGATGTTGCCGGAGTAATACCTCTGAAATCTGATATCAGCATCGGCGCAAACACCACCATTGCCGGACAGACAGCCCCCTACCCCGGAATAACTTTAAGATATTATACTGTAAGACCGGGAGCAAACAATGTCATAAGATTTATACGCGTGCGCCGCGGACAGGAAAAAGACAAGAACGACGGAGCAGACGCAACATGGCAAAGAGAAACAACAGGTATTATTCTTGACCACTGCTCTTTCAGCTGGAGTATAGACGAAGTTGCCTCATTCTACGACAACAATAACTTTACAATGCAATGGTGTACTGTTGCCGAGAGCCTTAACAACGCCGGACACGGCAAGGGAGCACACGGCTACGGAGGCATCTGGGGCGGTAAGCTGGCAAGCTTTCACCACAACATGATAGCACACGTAACCAACCGCGTTCCGCGTTTCAACGGCGCACGTTATGAATGGAGCGGATACACGGGCAACAAACTGTACAGCACATATAACTGGAAGAACTCTGTTCAGGCCGAAAATGTTGACTTCCGCAACTGCGTGATGTATAACTGGGGCAACAGCAACGGCTGCTACGGAGGCCCCGGCGGCGGACAAATTAATATAGTGAACAACTACTATAAGGGCGGTCCGTCTACACCGGACAGCAAAGCAAAGAAGGTTACAGAAATTTCAGTTGCTGCTGATGGAAACTCTGAAGGACATCCGAAAATCTTCGGTATGACCAGCCGTTACTACATTGCAGGCAACACTACAGAAACTCACGGAGGTTCAATAACTCAAAACAGAGACTGGAGCGGCGTAAGCTATGACGACGGCACATACACCATCAATGGCGAAGAATATTCTAAGGACGTAAACAACTATTACGGAGATGCCGTTGAACACGTAGCAAACAGCGACGGCGAAATGTGCGTCAGAATAAAGATGGACGAGCCAGCTCCAATGGGCGAGGTTACAACCCACAGTGCAGAAAACGCATTCAGCAAGGTTATGCTCTACTGCGGTGCATCGCTTTATCGCGACGAGGTTGATGCCCGCTATATGGAAGAAGCCCAGACAGGTACGGCAACATATACAGGCTCTGTAACCAAGCAGGAAGGTCTTGTAGACCTTGTTTCTGATGTTAACGGATACACCGAAGCCAACTTCCCCACCGGTCAGCGCCCTGACGGCTACGACAGCGACAACGACGGAATGCCCGACGAATGGGAAATTGCCAACGGCCTTAATCCCAACGATGCCTCAGATGCAAGTCTGTATACTATAGACACACAGAAAGGATGGTACACCAACGTTGAGGTTTATATCAACTCTATCGTTGAGAATATCATGAAATCTCAGAACACGGATGCCATAAATACCGTTGACGAGTATTATCCTTCGTGCGTATCTACAGGCATAAGCAATGAAGTTACCACTTCTGAAATAAAGAAGATTGAATACTTCACACTTGGCGGAGCCAAGTTAAATGCACCAGCTAAAGGCATAAATATCAGAAAGATAACCTACGAAAACGGAAAGACAAAGACTGATAAAGTTATAAAATAAGATTCGTTTTATTAGACCGTTATGAAAAGAGTGAGGACATTAATGTTGCTCACTCTTTTTTGATAAAGAATATTAACCACATTTTAACATAAAAAGAATTGTCCAATACAAATAAAATCTCTATTTTTGTAAAACATATAACAACATTAATAATTAAAAAAATTATGATTATGAAGAAAATTTTACGCTTATCTTTAGTTGCAATACTGTCCCTTATATGCGGAACAGGATTTGCACAAACTACATTCGACTTTACCGCATTATATGGCAACGCAACAATTAGCGACATAACAGAAATGCCACAGACTGTAGACGGTATAACTGTTTCATTTGCCAAAGGCAACTCTCAAAATCCTCCTGCATACAATAAAGCCGGAGAAGTACGTCTTTACGGAGGAAAAAGCACTGAAGTTCTTGACGGATGTACAATGACATTCACATCTACAACAGGCAACATGACAAGCATCACTCTTGAGCATGGCCAAATTGACAAATGGGGTGTCCTCACAGCCAATGTCGGCACTATAACTGAAGACGCTGACAAAAACATTACATGGACCGGAGATGCTGCCGAAGTTACATTCACAGCTTCACGTGACGCCAACAACTCAAGTGTATCAACTCAGAACCGCTACAAGAATGCCGTAGTAACACTTGCAGGTGGAGTTGCAAAGAAGAACGCAGAACTTAAGTTCAGCGAAGATGAGGTTTCTGTTGAACAGGGAACAGAGTTTACAGCTCCTACATTTACTAAAGCTACAACAGCAGCCGTTACATTTGCATCTGACAATGAAGGCGTTGCTTCTGTAAACAGCGAGGGAACTATCACATTAGGTGGCGAATTAGGAACAGCTGTTATCACAGCCACTTCTGAGGAAAACGATGAATACTATGCAGGCAAGGCTACTTGCACAATCGAAGTGTTCAAATATAACACTTACAAGAAAGTTGCTGCCATAACAAGCGGTAAAGAATATCTTATCGTTGCTCAGCGTGACAATAAGACATACTATGCATATCCGCTTTCTGAAAATTACACATACGGCTACTTAAATTCAGGCTCTATTGATGAACTTACTGACGTTATCAAAATAAAGAGCACATACGATGACAGCTTCGTATTTACAGAGAATGGTTCTGGCTACACAATACAGGACTGCTACGACAGATACATGTATCAGAGCGGAACATACAACTCATTCAATGTAGGTTCTGAACCTAGCGTTTGGACTGTAGAGGCTCAGACTGACGGTACATTCAAGATTGCCAACAACGGATATTTCATCCAGTGGGGTGACGGTACTTATACAACATTCGGTGTATATACAGAAAAGAAGGAAAATACAGTATTGCCTTTCCTCTATCAGCTTGACGAAACAGGCACAAGCATCAGCGGCACAACAGTTGAGAAGTTTGACGCAAATGCTCCTGTTTACAACCTCGCAGGTCAGCGCGTAAGCAAGAACACAAAGGGCATTCTGATTCAGAACGGCAAGAAATTCGTTAACAAATAATCTTAAACAACAGATTATACATCATAAGGGATGCAGCTGTCATGGCTGCATCCCTTTTACTTTAATATATTCAACCGGAATGAAACGGACTGAGAAGTCTATATGAATGACGGCTTGTTACGACACATAAAACTAAATGAAGGGATGTAAAAGTTTTCTAAAATCCGAACCTTTAACGTGCGCAGAAAGGCCATCGCGAAAATAAAAGATATCACTTGCCTTAAAATCCTCCATTTTACAGCATATAAGATAAAACATTGGTTATCAGTACTTTATAGCATTCAGGTGTTAATTCACACTGTATAATAAAAGCAAAAGCATACCTTTCAGCGTGTAAAAGGTATGCTTTTATAATATAAAATGACATGTTTTGCAGTGTCAAAAGGCTTGTTTTATAGCCAAAAGTCTATGGTTTTCATACCAAAACTCACCTTTCAGGCTGCTAAAAGCCATAGATTTTGAATGTTTTTAGGCCAATGACAGCCATCTGAATCGCTATTTCGCGATTTTAAAATGTCATGACTTTTTACTCGAGAAAATGTCGTGTTGCCAAACGAGTTTTCTGTTTTATCACTTCACATCCACGCTTATACGCTTCAGATCCTTGTCAGCGCTCGATGTTCCGACCATGATGTCATACCTGCCCGGCACCACTCTCATGTCATTACTCTGAGCATCCCAGCCCTCAAAAGCTTCACGCGGAAAATCTATTTCTACGGTCTTCGTCTCGCCTGCCTTCAGCTCAACACGCGCAAATCTGCGCAATGTTTTCAGCGGTCCTTCAGTATCTGCCGTGTTGCGCATATATACCTGCACGATTTCTACTCCGTCACGACGGCCGGTGTTGCCAACCTTCACCTTTATCTTGCCGGTTGAGGCGTCATAAGACGGCTCGCCTACAACAAATGTCGTATAGCTTAAGCCGTATCCAAAGGGGAACAGCGGTTCGCCCTTAAAATAGCGGTAGGTGCGGTTTGACATATTGTAATCGTCAAACGGAGGCAGCTGACTGTCGTTCTTATAGAATGTAACAGGAAGCTTGCCGCCGGGATTGTAATCGCCAAACAGAACATCTGCCACAGCCGTACCGCCCTGTTCACCGGGATACCATGCCTGCAGAATTGCATCACATGTCTCGAGTTCTGGTGTAAGCGCAACCGCACTGCCGCTGCAATTGACCAGCACAACCTTCTTGCCTGCATCATGAAGAGCCTTAATAAGTTCGCGCTGAACTAAGGGAAGTTCAATGCTGGTACGGTCGCCATTGTCAAATCCTGGCTCCGTAACCTTAGCCTCCTCACGCTCCAGATTGGGCGATATACCGCCAACGAACACAACAGTAGATGCATCACCAACAGACTTGAGCACACCGGGAACTGTGAGTGTCTGCATTCTTGATACGTCAAAACTCAGCGAAGCACCGTTGCCAAACTGGATATAGTCGAGCTGCACAGAATAGTTGGCGCCGGCCTTAACCTTAATACGGCGCTCATTAAGCCTCACCTCGTTCTTGTTATTTCTGTTTACCAAGGTGTCTCCGTTGACAATAAGGCGTATGCGTCCGTCATTCAGATATCTCACACACAGCGTCTCAGTCTTGTCAGCCGTAAAGTTTCCGTTAAACCTGACAGAAAAATCTTTCAACTCCACTCCCGGAGCAAATACGGTGTTGCCGCCGGTGTCAAACTGAGGATGGCTCGAATAATTGCCCTCATAAACAGGCTGTCCGTCCATATCGGTGTTATTCCAGAACTTTGCTGTCATTCCGGCCTTGCCGTCAAGTCCTGTCATGCGTCCAAAAATGCTCTCACTCTCGGTCATTGACGTTATGTCGCATCCCTTGACATATCTTACGCCAGAGCCAAGCTTGTTGCGCATTCCCTCAAGCACCGTGATGGTGTGTGTAGGCTGACCGTAATATATGCCCCACATCATTGTCGAATCGGCAGCATTAGGTCCCATAACTACAATATCAGAAGCGTCCTTTGCCAACGGCAGAGTGTTGTTCTTGTTATGCAGCAGCACCATCTGCTCGCGTGCCATGTCGAGCGCCAGCTTCTTGTGGGCCTTGCTTGCTATAACACTTTCAGGAATGCGTGTCCACTCAACAAGTGAGTCGGGGTCAAAGTCGCCTAGTTCAAAACGTGCCTCAAGCAGCCGTTCTACACTTGTATTTATCTGTTGCTCAGTTATGGCTCCGGCCTTTACGGCATCAGGCAGAGCTTTATAGCTGTTTCCGCATTCTAGGTCGGTGCCGCTTATAACGGCTTTGGCTGAGGCAGAAGCAGCATCGGGTGAGACTTCATGGCAGCCAGGAGTCCAAAAATCACTGATGGCGCCGCAGTCGCTAACCACAAGCCCCTTGAATCCCCATTCGTCACGAAGAATCTGCCTAAGCAGCCTGTTGCTGCCACAGCATGGCTCTCCCTCAAAACGCTGATATGCACACATAACCTCCTTTACGCCTCCCTTCTGCACAAGCGCCTTGAAGGCCGGCAAATAAGTCTCCCACAAATCACGTGGCGACAGGTTTTCGATGTCAAAATGATGGCGCGTCTTCTCAGGACCGCTATGCACGGCAAAATGCTTTGCGCAGGCATAAAGCTTCATATACTTATGTCCGGCCGGTCCCTGCAGGCCACGCACCACGGCAAGTCCCATGCGCGCGTTCATATACGGGTCCTCACCATAAGTTTCCTGCCCGCGTCCCCATCTCGGATCACGGAAAATGTTTACGTTTGGAGTCCAGAACGAAAGACCCTGATAACGGCCCACACTGCCCTTCTTTCTCTGTGCCGTATTCTTTGCACGTGCCTCATCGCTCACCGCCGTATATATACGCTCGAGCAACACATCGTCGAAAGACGCAGCCATTCCGATACATGAAGGGAAAACCGTACAATAGCCGTTGCGTCCGACGCCATGAAGGGCTTCGCTCCACCATGCAAAGCCGGGTATGCCTAGTCGGGGGATTGCCTCTGACTGATCGAGCATCAGCTTGGCTTTCTCCTCAAGCGTCAACCTTGAACATAAATCAGCAGCACGTTCCTTTGCGGAAAGATTAGGATTCTGGTAAGGAAGAGTCTGAGCACCAGAAACAACAGAACAAAAGACAGCCGCTACAACAAATAGATTTCGCTTTTTCATCGTTTTCTTGGTATTATAGATTTTAAACAGTTTACAAGAACTCAAAAAGACTTTAAATAAAGTCACGATTTATCACATATGCAAAGATACTTAAAACCAAAGAAAAGTAAAAATATCACAAAATGTTTTTTATATGGTTCATCTGTTTATATACAAAACAAAATGCAAATGAACCAAAACAGGGAACCAAGCCTAATCAACTGGCTTCAAGTCAGTCATCAAAATCAAGCCAAAATGATGCTTTATATTGAACGGATTATTGTCTGCTAATCCAAAATCAGTCTTAATAATTCAGACAAAAAAGAAAATAAGAACTTCCTACAAACGCTTTTTAAAACAAAAAGGCAGAAGCCATTGTGATTATGACTTCTGCCTTAATAATTATTTTATCTGCTGTTTAAACGTTCTATTTAACAACAAACTTCTTGCCGTTACGGATATATATTCCGGGCTGCAATGAACCTTTCATTTCTACACCCTGCAGATTATATATCTTTCCTGCATTCTTTTCATCAGTATTGATTTCAGAGATGCCGGTTGGAGTTGTTGTTGTGAGAGAAAGTTTCCATACACACTGCTTGCCGGCTGCCTTAAACGTAAGTGTGCCTTCGGCAGGTGAAACAAGTTCTATATCATAAGACTTATACACCGGAGTTGTGCCGATTTTTGCCGGGAACACATAGTCAGTCTCTGAATATTCCATGCCGTTAAGCTCTGCAAGATAGCTGTCACCGTCAGCATAGTTGTCGTATCCATAGATGCCTACTTTTGTAACCTTCTTGCCTGAAGGAATGTTCACTGTAAACTGCACTCCGCTTGAATACTTGACACAGCCCTGCTCGCCTTTCGAATAGCCTTTACCGCCATCATTAGAAATGCTGAAACCGTTGTTGAAAATCCATAAAGCAGAATTTCCAGAATCAGAATTAAGATATGTATCTGATGAAAGTTCATAAACAACAGTCTCACCATCTGACGGGTCGTTGTCATCATCATAAATCTGATTGCCGCTAAGAAGCGTTCCGCCTTCATTGCCAGCCTCCATTATCTCGGCAACAATACTGTTCATGTATCTCTCAAGATTTGAATATCCGTCAGCTCCTATGGTCTTTCCGTCACTGGCATTATTCTTGTCAAGTCCGTTTGCGTCTTCCCATGCATCAGGCATGCCGTCGCCATCGGTATCTAACGGAGCTGCCTCAGATTTCAGTTCAGGCCATGCGCTCCAATCATCTCCTGCATCAGGGAAAGCCTGCTTCAAGTCGTCCTGGCTGTCAATAATGCCCGGCAACTTGCTTGTTGCACTGGATGTACCTGTGCATGACGCACCGCCATTACGCGTATCGTTTACAACTAGTTCGTCAACCCAGTCTCTGTGCAGTGACGCTCCTGCATAGGCAAGCACCCTGTCATAAGCCATCTCAGCCGAATGTGTTGTTACGGCCTCAAACGTCAATGGTTCTGACAAGCGCATCGTGTCGCGGGTCTCCTGTGTGAACGTATTGTCATTGCCGCTGTTGCTTATCTGATTGTAAATACCGTATGTCCAGTTGTCATTAGTAACATCAGAATATTTTGGATTTACATTTCCGTCTACATAAAAGTCGCCCCAGACGTGCCACATTACATCCCATTCATTAGGTTTGTCTGTATCGTGATCTGTGTATTCAGAAGTACGGATGCCGATTCCTGCTATCCTCTTCTGCATATCAGTCTTCCTTGTATTTGTAGCAGGTCCTGGCTTATAATAATTGTTCACAATGTTAACATTCATGCCTTCACCGCCGTAACATCCATTTCCGGCCCAGTTGTATATAACATTGTTGCGCATATCCATACGCTCGTCTGTCTGTGTATCAGGGCGCGGGCCAAGGCGCGGAGCTCGTGACTCATGGTGAGCAAGAAGATTGTGGTGATAAGTTGCGCCAGAACCTCCCCAGTTACCGCCATATCCATGAGCGCCCTTTGAATGGCCTGACTCACGAAGACTCTGCGCAGCAATACACCACTGAACTGTTGTGTTCTCGCTTCCGTATACAGACAAGCACTCATCTATACTCCAGCTTACAGAACAATGGTCGACAATTATATTCTTGTTGTCAGTACCTCCAAGGCCATCGCCTTGATTCTTCTCATCATCAACATATTGATCACCCAATCTAAAACGAAGGAAACGTATTATAACATTGTCTGCTGCAATAACAAAAGGATAATCTGCAATGCATATACCGTCACCAGGAGCTGTCTGTCCGGCAATCGTCACGTTACCGTTACGCAGTTTGAGTTCACTCTTCAAATGTATTGTGCCAGACACATCAAAAACGATGGTCCTAATTCCACTACGTTCGCACGCCCAACGAAATGATCCTGTACCGCTGTCATTAAGATTGGTTACATGGTATACAGCACCACCTCGTCCACCTGTGGTATAACGTCCAAAACCTTCAGCACCAGGAAAGGCTATCGGCTTATCCTGCGAGTATACTGTCTGAAAAGAAGACAAGCACAACAATAATGATAATACCTTAAAAATAAAACTTGTTTTATACATAAAATGTAAACAACGAAAAATAGTTTCTTTATTATTAAAACAACGAACTGATAAAGCCCGTGAGATGAGTAAAATAAATTTATCTATAATATTATACCCAACTATGCTAATAAACAAAAATCAAAGAGGAGCAGAAAAGCCCTGCCCCTCTTTGATTTTATGAATGATTATTCTGCTGCGGGCCACCATCTTGGGTCACCAGCACCTGAATTATCTAATGTTCCTGAAATGAAGTGGAAGTCTGCATTTGCCGGATCAACAAACAATTTATCTGATGTGTAATCAAGAATTGTTATGTTGGGGAAGCCCTTAGACTTATAGAAGTCGCTTGCGCAATATGAGTTCACAACTTCAGGTTCAATCTTTGCTCTGATGTTCTTGTTTGTTGCCTCATCCGGAGTCTTACCGAATACGCAGTTAAATACAGAGAACGTCTCAGGACCATAGGTCTTATCGTTGAAATCGATAAAGTACTGACCACTACCGTTGTTGTTATAGAAAGTACAATACTCCATGTAGATTGAGTTCATGTTCACTTTCTCACTATAGATAAAGGTCTTACCCGTAACACAGATATTCCAGAAAGTGCTGTTTGTCATCTTAATGTTGTTAACATATACAGCCTGGTTTCCATTGTCATCAACATGTATGAATGAATATCCTGAACCAAGATCATGCATCAAGCAGTTATCGATAACCAGATTGTTGATAACCTTAGCCTCGCTGCCCTGCAGGCGGAAGAAAGTATTCTTCATACCAGAAACTTCACAGTCAGT
This sequence comes from Prevotella sp. CAG:255, assembly GCF_000431195.1. Classification (NCBI taxonomy): domain Bacteria; kingdom Pseudomonadati; phylum Bacteroidota; class Bacteroidia; order Bacteroidales; family Prevotellaceae; genus Prevotella; species Prevotella sp. CAG:255. The sequence goes on from NZ_HF986781.1 coordinate 48,930, forward strand.
GAATTCAATCTTGTCTACAGTACAAGCCTTGCTCTGGTTAATCAGATAGTTAGCGCCAGAACCGTCATCAACAATCTTCAGATGCTGGAATGTTATGAAGTTATGTGAACCAGCGATGTCGATGCTCTTCAGCAGACGCAATACAGGTGTTTCACCACCACCACGGCCAAAGAAGTTAACAGACATTCCGTCAGGAACTGTAAGTGCACCCGGATCGCTCTGAGTATCATCACCAATAACCTCAATTGTCTTGTCTGCCGGGAATACAATTGTAACGCTTACATTACCAGAACCTGTTGCAGCCTGAGCTTTTGCCAGAATTTCATCCATAAGAGCCTGGTTGAATCTTTCAATGTCAGCATCAAGATACTCTGTATAACTTGCAGCAGGAGGTGCAGCAGAAGTTGTAACAGTCTGTGTACCACGCTTAGCCTCACCATTATATATTATAAAGGTGTAAGTTGTCAGAGGAGTCAGACCTGTAAACGTATGAGTTTGTTCTGCCTTATCTGTTTCAGTCAACACATAGTCAGTTGTGTCTGTGCCCTGAACAACCAGGATGTTTGTTACAGAATCAGCCGGTGCATTCCAGCGTAATGTAACCTCAGAATCTGTATAGTCATCAGCCAGCACCTCATCAAAGATCTGCTCTGCCTGAGTTTTAAAAGATTCACCGTCTTTATAATAAACCCACTTAGACTCTGCCTTTGTATCAGACATTGTCTTTATTCGCATATAATACTTAGAGTCACCGTCAAGACCTGTCAGAACAACAGGAGACTTTCTGATTTCCTTGTTCAGTCCAAAAACTTTGGCACGCTCACCGCCCATTGCGATTTCGTCATACAAAGAGTCTTTGCTGACCTCGATAACAAAATATAAAGAGTCCTTTGTGGCAGACATTGCCGAGAAAGTAACAGTTGCAGTTGTTGCAGTTGTTTCAACAGTAATGTCGTCCTCTCCAACTCCAAACAATCTGTCAAAAGCACTGTCCAAGCCCCAGTCGTTTCCGTCCGTACAAGAAACCACAGAGAGACCTAAAAACATTATCAGTATTGAACTGAAAAATTTATTAATAGTTTTCATCCTTTTTTAATTTACTGTAAATTAATAACCGTATGAGTTACTTAAGTATCCCTGTGAGTCAGAGATTGTTGTCAAACTTATAGGCATCAAATAACGATTCTTAACTGCAACACCTGCATCCATCGAATTTACATCATTGCCAACAAGTCCGCTACATATAGAAGGAAGGTTTGTATTTACCTGAGTATCTGTTCCTGATTCAAGATCAGCCTTTCCGAACCAGTCGCAGCTGTCTTGATAATCTGCCTCATTAACTTCCTCGACAGGTGTATACCATGTCACAGAAGAGAAATCGATACGACTCTTTGAGTCATCTGTATAGTTGAAGAACACTTTTTCAGGATATGTTCCATCAGCAAGCTGACGCAGATATGTCTGCTTAAACTCATAAATCTTCTGAACAAGCAGGTTCCAACGAATCAGATCATATTTGCGGAAACCTTCACCTGCAAACTCCCATGCATTCTCCTGTACGATACCATCGTTGAAGAATCCTTCCTTATCTGACGGCAGAGAAGCCACATAAGCCTGAGCTTCAGCCTTATGCTCGTCATCATAAGCACGCTCGTGTACGAGAGCCAAAGCCTGACGGGCTGTCAAGCCAGCATTATCAGGATATGTTGCATCAGGACCTCCAGCCAATTCGTTCATACACTCTGCATAGAAAAGCAGTACATTAGAATAACGCATCTTAACAGGATTGATACCAGTCATGTGCTTTGAGTCAATCTTCTGGTTGTCAGAAAGCCATGTTTCAGACATCCATCTCGGATTCCATTTACCTACATAAAGTCCAAATGGAGCATTCTTAAGCATCTTTTCAACAGCCTGCTCAGCTCTATTGTCGCTACCGCTTGTAGTAGTGATTTCGTAAGGAGCAACAGTTACGTCACGGCGTGTATCGTTCTGCTTATAAGAATAGAAGAAAGGAGCTGTCAACTTAACTTTACCGCTAGAGTTACCATTACCAAATGTAGCATTATCCTTTGTAATACGCACACCAATTGTATAACCAAGCTCACTTGTAACGTTATACTTCATAGGTATCTCGAACAAGTTCTCCTGATATGTCAAATCCAATGTCTGCTGATTGATAAGATACCACTCATTTTCGAACGAAGGATTCAACTGGTGCTTGCCAGATACGATAACGGCTGTAAGATGCTTCAACGCTTTCTCATAGAGAGCCTTACGCTCCTCTGCACCAGGACGCTGTGTCGGATACACAGGATCTGAATAACTTGCTGTCTCATATCCGTCTTTAGCCTTCTCACGTATAGCATAACCTGCACGTGTCATAGCTATCTGTGCCAACAAGGCGTGAGCATAGCCCTTTGTTACATGCTCTGTGGTATATCCGTTCTCACCAGCCCAAGGCAAAAGTTTTGTAGCTTCCTCAAGGTCAACCATCAATGTGTCCATAATAACATCGCGGTCAGTCTTGGCCATGAACGCATTGCTCAAATCAGGCTGAGATGTTTCGAGTTTCATAGGAATATCACCCCAATAACGCAACATATCAAAATATACCATAGCTCTGATAGTCAAAGCTTCACCGAGATAACGGCCCATTTCCTGGTATGAATCATTGCCTTCAACAAAAAGTGGGCTCTGACGAATGCCTTCAATAATATCATTAGCATCCTCAATGATTCCATACATTGCAGTCCACTCATCTGTAAGAGTGCTCCATCCTGTAGAAACATTATAGTTTCCGGCACCACGGTTACCTGCTTCATAAGCACCATTTCCGAGACCGTCTACAAGCTCGATATCACTGTTTATATTGGTTGTAATACTCCAATCCTGTGAATAAGTACGGTCTTGGCCCATACCACCATAAAGTTTATTCACACGCAAACTTGTGTAATATGTTGAGTTATACACAGTTGTTTGATTCATTTCCGAAGGAGAATTCTGATCCAGGAAATCAGAACAAGATGAAAGTCCCAAAATTCCCGCAGAAAGAATCATCATTGAAAATATCTTTTTCATAATTTCTATATTCTTAAAATTTAGAATGTTACGTTAATACCTCCTACAAATGTACGGCTCTTAGGATATGCCGCATAATCTATACCAGGACACATAGGAGTCTTCTTACTGCTTGTATCAACTTCAGGATCATAGCCATCATATCCTGTGATACAGAAGAGGTTATAACCTGTGAAATAGAGTCTGATATTCTCAATATTCATAGCCTTAACCCACTTCTTAGGAAGTGTATATCCTACTGTAATATTCTGTACGCGCAAGAATGAAGCATCCTCAACTGCATAATCAATAAGGTACATCTTTGAAACACCTGCAGGGTTATACATAACCTTACCCTGGTTGATTTCGTTCAGACGTGCCATAACAGCCTCAGCGCTACCATAAGCAGCAATTGTATTTGTTGAAGGACGGCCTAAGTTAAGACCTGTCTCAGGGTCGATCCATGTATAACGGTTCTCAAGATTAAAGTCTGCAACCAGGTTGTAGTTCTTGCTTGAACCTGCATAGAAAGAGTTTGCAAGTTTTGTACCGTTAACCAGCTTGTTGCCAAGAGAATAGTTGAAGAATACGTTGAAGTCAAAGTTACCTATGCGACCGTCAAATCCGAAACCACCTGTTGTAGGAGCAACAGTATTGCCAAGACGCTGCTTTATAGGATCACCATTTTCGTCAACCTGCACTTTAAGAACGCCGGGATAGAGACCGCCAAAGTAAGTATAGCTGTTGTCTTTCAGTCCTTCACGCAAAGACCATGTTCCATTTGCATTCAGCACGAGGTCACCTGTGCCTGTGGCAGGATCATAAACGGTATAGTAACCATTTGTCTTGTATCCCCAAAGTTCTCCCAGACGACCACCGGCAACAACACGGAAGTCCTCATACTGCTCAAGAGTCTTACCACTCCAACTTGAGCTCTGCCATGGGCTGCCGCTGTTAAGTTCTTCAATCTTGTTGCGGTTGTAAGAAATATTGAAATTAAAGTTCAATCCAAAGTTCTTCTTGTCAACAAGTACAGCGTTGATTGCAAGTTCAACACCCTTGTTTGATGTCTTACCAAAGTTCTGGAACTGAGTTTCATATCCTGTGCTTGAAGGAATTACTGTTTCCATAAGCAAATCCTTTGTTGTATTCCAGTAGAAATCCAAAGTACCGCTGATTCTGTTATTCCAGAAACCGAAGTCAATACCCAAGTTACGTGTTATGGTTGTTTCCCATTTCAAGTCAGGATTATAAAGATATTTACCATGCTCAAGCATTGAACCAGTAACGCCGTTGAACTCGGGAGCCTTTGATGTATTAGAAGCCATTGAATATAACGGCTCGAGCAATCCTGAATTAATACGGTTGTTACCTGCTGTACCAAAGCTCAGACGAAGCTTCAAGTTAGAGAGCCAGTCAGATGCACCCTTCATGAAGTTCTCTTCTGACATACGCCATGCCAATGCAAGTGAAGGGAACCAGCCCCAACGGTTATTCTTGCCAAACTTACTTGAACCGTCAGCACGGAGAGTGAATGTTGCAAGATATTTGTCAGCCATTGTATAATTAATACGGCCAAAGTATGAAAGGATGTTTTCCTGTGCCTCAATATCGCCTTCGTTTGGAAGAGCTGTACCTGCTGCTGTGTTTGCAAGAACCTCATCGATTGTCATTTCCTCTGGGAATGCAACAGAAACATTTGTACGTGTAATATCACGTGAACTGCTCCACTCCTGACCGATCATTACGTTAATATGATCACGGCCACCGAACAATTTTCTGTTATCGTAAGTAACAGTGTTAGCATTGCGCCAGTTCTTATTCTCCAGTCTTACAAACATAGCCTGCGGCTGTCCATTATATCCATATTTAGAGTTTGTAACGGCTCTTGCACCCCAAACCTGGTCTGTATCATTATATTTCCAGCCGTAACCGAATTCAGTACGGAATGTAATGTTCTTGAAAGGTTTCCAGTTCAAACCTACATTATAGTTCTGAGAGAAACGCTCCTGATACTTATATGTATCGCTGATACGCTCAACCGGATTGCG
>NZ_HF986781.1:54053-77804 GCF_000431195.1 Prevotella sp. CAG:255
ATACGCTCAACCAGATTGCGTCGTGTATTAGAACTGTTTTCGCTGTCATCATCAACAGAAACCAAAGCCTCAACAGGATTCCACTTAACAGAGTTTGCTACAGCAGAGTTTGCAGCATTGCGTTCGTTGGTGTCAGCACCACCATTAAGACCTTTAAGCTTTGTGAAAGCCATACGGCCGTTGAAGTCAAGAGTCAACCATTCGTTAAGTGTAGCATTGATTTTTGCGTTAACGTTGTTCTTCGCATAACCAGAACCGAGCATGATGCTCTTTTCATCGTTGTGAGAGAAACCTACGTTATACTTGATTTCTTTTGAACCACCGCTAACATTAACATTGTATTGTTTCTGCAAACCAGTACGTCCGAAAAGTTCATCCTGATAGTCACGTCCTTCGATTGACTTCCAGATATCAAGGTCATCATAGTTTCCGTAAGCATCATTACCAAGTTCATACTGATAATATGCATAGTTGTAAGGATCCATTGTCTTGATAAGCTTAGTAACCTTCTTCCATCCCAGAGATGCATTGAAGTTAACCTGAGTCTTACCCTCTTTACCGCTCTTTGTTGTAACGATGATTACACCGTTTGCACCACGCGCACCATAAATAGCAGTAGACGAAGCATCCTTCAATACGTCGATGCTCTGAATTTCACTGGGTGCGATGTCGCTGATGCTCTCAACAGGGAAGCCGTCTACTATATAAAGAGGTGAGTTGTCCTGAGACAAAGAACCTCCACCACGCACACGAATCTTGATGTCGGCGTCAGGAGAACCTTCTGTTGTTGTGATGTTAACACCGGCCATTTTACCTGTCATAGCCTCACTTACGCTTGAAACAGGAATGTTTGCGATGTCTTCAGCACTAACTGACGCAACAGAACCAGTCAAGTCTCTTTTCTTAACTGTACCATAACCGATAACGACAACGTCATCAAGATTTGTTGCCTCATCTTCAAGTACAACGTTGATGTTTGATTTTCCGGCAGCATTTACAGTCTTAGCCTTCATACCGATGTATGAAAACTGCAACTGTCCGTCGCCGGTTGTTTTAATAGAGAAATTTCCATCAAGATCTGTCACGGCGACATTCTTGGTACCTTTCTCCTGGACAGTCACACCGATGATCGGCTCACCGTTGGTGTCCTTCACATTACCTTTAACTGTTTGTGCAGAAAGACCGCTCACCACAAAAGTGAAAAGCACTAAAAGCACAATTCGAAAAGTTTTCAAATTACCAGACATAAATGTTATTAATTTAATTAAAAATAAAAAATATAAATTCATCTTACGACAAAGCCACCATAAAGGGCGCAATTATGGCGTGTCCAAAACAGCCAAGCGCCGGACCCTTACGTACTCTATATCGCATAATAAAGGCTCATCAAACAAACATTTACATTGTTATTACCTTGTTTTTTGATATTAGTTTTTATAAGTTTGATAGTTTTGTCTGCAAAGATACGAAAAAAATACATTCCACAAAACAAAATCATTATTTTATACATAAAAAATTTAAATATATAAAACCCATAATTTTATTAACATATATAAATCTTCATGAATACAACTACAACAAAAGATTGTTAATTAGGATGTAGGTAAAAAGGATGTGAAAGTATTAACTTTTCGTATGCTCAAATAATCAACAGATAAAAAGCGACGGACAAAAGGAACAAAATAAATGCAGCATAAAAATACAATGACAGACAGAGACTAACGCATACAAACATTCTAAAATAAAAATGGTGGATACACATTTAAGCGCATCCACCATTACGTCTAAAAGCCCTTAATAACTATCTAATAATTTTGGTTGCTATCTGCTTACCGTCTTTCAACGTTTCTACTTTAATAACAATACCTTTATAAGAGCTGCCAACACGGGCACCCTGCACATTGTAATATGATGTGCGGACAACATCACCACCGGCTACAACAGAATCAGATATACCTGTAGTTGTTGTTGAACCCGGGCCGAAACCTCCACACTCATTAGCAGCACGTACAGAATACTCAGAAGCATTTCCTTCTGTGATGTCATAAGAAGCTGATGTTGTCATTCCGACGAACTCACCATTTCTGAACACTGCATAAGCCAAAGCTCCGTCAACAGCATTCCATGTAAGTTTGTTTCCGTCAGCCTTCAGCACGTCCATGCTCTTCTGAGCCGTGTATGTTGCCGGATACCAGTTCCATGATTTAGAAATTGTCTCGAGTGAGTATCCTTCAGCCTGTTCAGCTGTAAGTATTGTTTCATAAGTATTGCTCTTGCTGTCCTTTGTAAATGTACAAACAAGTGAAGCTGGCGAAATAACCTTTCCGCTCTGATCCATAGTGTTATACTCTACAAATTTATCTGCAGGCACGTTCATTCCACCGAGAGTCCATCTGTTTTCATTAAGACGCTCAGGCTGCAGCAGAGTTGTATTTATGTAAGCACAGCGCGGGGTGTTGTTCCATGCACGGCCGTAGTTAAACTTCTCTGCCTTGCTGTCAATTGTACAACCGCTGAATACATAACCAAACTTGTTTCCCTCTGATGAATTTGTAGAAGGAGCAGTAAGCGTACATTCACCTGAGCCGTCGGCATTGCGGGGTTCTACAGTAAGTGTACAGTTGTTAAAGAACACATCACCCTCACCGCAGATAAAGTCTACCGTTCCGTGAATGTCAGAATTCTCGAAATAGAAGTTTGAGTTGCTGTTTGAATAATATGTGTCCTGATAAGAAAGCATACGTACATTCTTGCAGACAGTGTGCTTACCCTTGTCCTGGATAACAACGGCACGGCCGGCAAATCCGGGTTTGTAGTAGTCGTAAGCATTCTTCAGGGTAAGATCCTGCAGATAAGTATTTTCACCTGTAATGAGGAATGTTGCAGAAACTCCGATACCTTCCTGCTCAGCCTCGTTTACGATTATTGTGTTATCCATGCTCTGACCGATTACAGAGATGTTGTTTCCTGATATAGGTGTAAGCACGGCGTTGCCGAGATCATAAGTTCCGTCCGGCACGAACACATAGGTACGCTTGTCAGAAGAAGAAGCAGCGTTTGCGATTTCAAGAGTTGTAAGGAAGTTACCGCCGTCGTTTGGTTTAACTACATAATAGCCCTGCTCGTTCATCTCAATAGGAGAATCTTCAACATTTGCTATCACGAGTTTGTGCAGATAAATTTCATTGCTTGACTTAAGAGTGACAGTTCCTGCCTGACCTTTATATTCGAGCATAACGCTCTTGCCGTCTGTTGAATCATATCCGGGAGCAGTAGCAACCTCATTGCCTTCTGCATCATAGAGAGTGAGTGTAGCATCCTGCTTGCTGTAACGGCACAGTGTTGCAATAATATAAGCATGACCGCCGACCAACAAGTCTATCTTGCCGTTTGACTCGAGTGTCCATCCGTGTGCTGTATCGTGGAACTGGGCCTTCTCAGCGTTAAACGCCTCATGGTCTTCATCATAGAAATATTCGTCAGTGAGATTGAATGTATAGCGTGCAGATGTGCTTTCTGTCTCTATTTCTGTAACACCTGCATAAAGATTAAGGTCAGAAGTAACGACATCATCTACAGTAAACTTACGTCCACCATCTGCCTCTGCAAACCAGCCGCGGAATTTCTTTCCTTCAGCAACAGTAACCCCTTCATCATCTCTCAATGTAGCGATGCTTGCATCTTTCTCCACTTTCTGTGAATTTTCCAGCACGCTTCCGTCTATATTATAATAGGTAAGGGTGAAGTAAGGCTTGTGAACGAAAGTAATCTTATATGTCATAACGTCCTCGTTGGCCTTCACCTTTATTGTAACGACAGATGTTTCGCCGACAGTTTCGTATGTAACGTCACCGTCAACCTCACCATTGTCGCAAGTTATATCTGTTACAGGATTCTCCAAAGAAGGCAGTGGAGTTGCATTGGGCACCTCGATAGTTGTAGTCAGCACGCCGGCAGATGTCTCTTCGAAGATATCAGCTGCATGGTATGTCTCGTTATTGTAAGAGAAAGTTCCGAGAGACGGAGTAAGCGACATGTCTACATTACCATAAATGTCAAGCTGCAGAAGATATGCATTCTGATTGGTTGTGATATTAGTAAACTTCAGCTGACAGTTTGTTCTGTTGACATCACATGTAACTTCACAGCCGGCAGCCGGATTAGCCACACTTTCCGACAGGATAACCCAGTCGGCATCGCCGTCACCTTTAGCCCAAAGTTTCCAGCCACGATTTCCGCCTGTGGCACCATGTATAAAGTGAACCTTTGTTACAGAAGCAAGTTTTGAAGTAATAATATAAGGATTGTCACTCTTTGCGGCCATCAGCATACCGCCAGTCCAATCAGGAAATTTACCAACATTAAAGTTGCTTGCGCCAATCTGTGTATTGAAGATTGAGAATGAAATCTCCTCATGGCTGTATTTGGTATTCCACTTTACAACTGTTTCTTCTTCTTTGGCAGCGGTCTCATAATCTCCCCATTCAGAAAAATTGGTAGAATACAACTCCTTTTCCTGAATGTTTGAGATGAATTTAACCTGAACACTATAAAGATAAGATGTAGCAGTGGCTATTATTTCAACATAGCCAGCCTCAACATCCTTGCTTTTAACATTATATGACGTTATATCAGCTGTTGCGGCAATGCCACCGACTGTATAATTATACTGACCAGGGAAAGACTTCACTGTAACAACATCGTTTACAGACTTTACAGGAACCTGCAGGATTGTTCCCTGATTAAACTGTGCATAATTGTTTTTCTCTGCGTTCAATTTGCCGTTTGTGGCGTCTACATGCAGCACAACACCATCAACGTTAGATTTCAGGTCGCCAATATTACCATTAAAATCCGTATTGGCACAAATGCCTAAAGGACTGTTATGCTCCCAGTCCCACAACGCAGTAACATCATTCTGTGCCTTAGCTACGATTGCAAACAGCGCAAAAAGGCACATGAGGGTCACTTTTTGTAACGATTTTCTCATATTTAAATTAGGTTAGTTAATATATTTTAGTAAATTATTTTTCAATACTTTATATAAAGTTCGTTTGTTGCGTGCAAAGATATGAATAAAAAACAAATATACGATAAAAATTGATAAAAATATGGCGACAACTTCATCTTTAATGAAAATGCTGATTAAAACCATTAACACAAAACATGCCAAAAGATAAAATATTTTCGATTTTTATCCCTTAAAAAGCATCTTATTAAAATAAATTATTATCTTTGCAGCGAAACAACAAGCTACGTGGAATAGAATAAAATATTATATCTTTTTTACAAATCAAATTATTAACTAAAAAATTAAGTCTTATGAAAAAAATTTTTACTCTTGTAGCAGCTGCTATGATGGCTGTATGTGCTAATGCGCAAGGAACTTACGCTGTACCTGACGATGGTTCAACACCTGAAGACAACATGGTGATAACAGATGTTGAGAACATCACTGTCACACTCGGAACCGGATTCAAGGAGAACAAAAGCAACACTAACCTTCCTGAATTTGTTGCCTACACACAAGGAAACAGCAATGCTGCTTTCGGAGAAGATGGTATAATTCCTGTTTCTGGAACATACTATGAATTCAAGCCTGCAGTAGACGGCTCACTGAAAGTTGGTGCCGTTATCGGTAACGGTAAAGAGTTCCGTGCAGTATGCGACGGCGCATATATGACACCCGGAACAGACTTCACTCTGGTTAACAAAGACGGCGAAACTGTTGAACTTGCAGAGGACAACACTCTCGCAGAGAAATTCTACGGATATGTAAACTTCGACGTTAAGGCAAACAGCACTTACTATCTTTACATGAAAGGTTCTAAGATGAGCTTCTACGGCTTCATCTTCTCAACAGGCGGATCTACTGGCATCTACGACATAACAAAAGACAACGTTGACGCCAACGCTCCTGTATACAACCTTGCCGGTCAGCGTGTAAGCAAAGAAACAAAAGGCATCCTTATCCAGAACGGCAAAAAATTCATCAATAAGTAAATAATATAGTTTACGTTATAATAAATGAAAGGGACAAAGCTCAAAACGACTTTGTCCCTTTTCATTTACACGATCAATAATCCTCCAGTATCTTTTCAAGACGCTTGCGTCTCTTTTCGTGCTTATGCCCCTTAAAATCAAAGAGCTTGAACATATCGAACGAGAACAAGCCCGACGGGGCCTTAAACTGTTTTGCATATTTAGACACCTCACCCTTTTTGATGCACACTATAGGTGCCTTTGCCGTAATGACAACCTCATCGAGCCGGTTGAGTTTGGGCATAAGCCATATTGTGTCACAAAGTTCCTTTCGGCTGTATGCCCTGCTTTCATAACTTACATGTGAAAAAGTGACGCCGTTACACGGCTGACTGATTACAAAACGTCCTCTTGAATCTGTAATCACGGTTCCTTTCGGATTGATATACACTCTTACACCGGCTATCTGACGTTTGGTCTCCATATCGAAGACCACACCTGTTATTTGTGCACTGCCATCAATGCATATCAACAATAACACAAGACAGCCAAAAAGTCTGACAAGAAACATACATCCAATATTTTAACCTCGAAAGGGATTCATGCAAATATAAGAATTTTATAGGCTCGGAATAACATGGCAGACGACCAATTATAAAACTTTCACGTAGTTTTAAGCCCATTAAGACCATGAACAAGATGAGGTTATTCAACATGCATATATCCATATAAAGGAATATTCAATATAACAAATCAGCCAGACTATCTATCCGGATAAAAGCATCTGTTTGAGAACTATTTTTCACAATTTAAACCAACAGCAGAAATATAGCATAAAAAACTGTAACCATTTCAATCACTAAAGATTACAGATAAAGTGTTTACGCATAGTCACACAACAATTCTTTAAGCAACCAGCATCCATTTACTTTCAAACTGTTAATGGCCGGTTTATGCATCGTAACTCGGCCACTTTTTAACCGTAAATGGCCGAGTTTTTATGTAAAACTCAATCGTTTATTTTTGATATTTTACAATGTATCTAATTTTGTTTGCTATATATTGCAGTGTACTGGATTTAGTTGACTGTTCTCCGTGTTAAAACTATATTTGTTTCCAAATCTTTTTTAAATCCAAATCAGGTTGTCACTGCCTTTATTAAAGTTCATCTTTGGTTGTAGTTTGACATGCGCATAAAGTTATAACACTTCATCGTGTAAAGATCACAGCCATCACTATTTTTATGGCATGATGACAGACTTATATAATAAACAAAGAAAATCGGACCGAAAGGTAATTAAACATCTTATTATATAATTAAAAGCATACCTCTCCTTCAACAAAGAGAAATATGCTTTTAATCGCCAAGAACGGACAGTAAAAAATATTATAAAACGTCCATGAATCATTAAGATGTTTTATAGCGGAGTATGCTGCTCCGTAAACATCTTCAAATTATAATGCTAACTTAAATATCTTTCTCATGCCGGCAGAAGATGTATGCCCCAAACAAACACGGGACAAAATAAACATTCTCCTTTTTGCCAGATGCATCTTCCGCTCATTTGCGGCATATCTAAAGTTCTGTCCGCCGACATCTATTATATCTCAGTTGTGGATTTATGCGTTCACAATGTAGCCTGCTACTTTATGATAATCTTGCAGCTCTCGCTTTTTTCTTTAGCATAGATAGTTACTACATAAAGGCCTTTAACCGGAACATACAATGAACCTCCGTCAATAATTTTGTCTGCTATTGTTTTCCCGCTAAGATCTGTTACCACAATTCTGTAAGCGCCTTCTACAGAAGCTGAGACATTATGGCCTGACACAACAAGCCCGATTTTGTCTTCCTGCAAGACTGAGCCTACAGATACAGTACTTTCATCTTGCCAGCTTAGTAGCGGAAATCCATTATTAATGCCGTTTGCGTCTTTCTTCCATGCATTTTGTCCGTTGTCAAGCGCATACAGGAAATCATCGCTCTTCATCTCGTCTGCCGTCTTCTTGACAACAGCACTATTATCATCAGCGGCTCCTTCTTCTGTTTCAAGATAATAGCAATTTTCTATTACAACACCGTCTTCTGTAGTGCCTACAACAGCATTGCCAGTAAAATCGCTTAATATCTCTCCACAGTTATAGCAGTTTCTCAATGTACCGTCTACCAGAAAGCCGACAAGTCCGCCTGCAAAAAATCCGGTAAAGACTATATTGCCCCTGTTATAACAATTTTCGATTACTCCTCCACGGTCTACATATCCTGCAATGCCGCCTAAGTCTGTACTGCCCGCTATATCAGCGTCATTGATGCAGCCAGACACCGTGCCGCCATACATTGTGCCGACGATGCCACCCTGCCCCAGGCCCTGGGTTATTGCTATAGATGCCTTGTTTACGCAGTTCTCAATCCTGCCACCAGTCATTGCTCCAACAACAGCGCCAGAGCCGTCGGTGCCTTCAACAACCGAATTTTTGCCTATTGTAAGATTCTTCACTACGGCATTTTTTGATATACAGGCAAAGAGTCCTGTGCCGCCTACGCTGTTTTGGGCGTCAATAAAATATATGTGCACGTTGTCCACGGTTTTACCGTTGCCGTCAAAAACGCCTAAAAAATATTTTGACTCGTCAATCATCTGACCCGGATTTTCCAGATCAGCATACTCGTTAAAAAAGCCTATAGGCGAAAACTTGTGCAGTCCACCTCCCATGTCAAGACTGTTTACAAGTTTAAAGAACACACCCTCATAAGTTTCTCCGGCAGTAACAGTCTCTGCCAGATAAGCCAGATTTTCTCCTGTCTCAATGAGATACGGGTCTGCTTCGGTTCCGCTTCCTTTTGTCCAAGCCTTTGCAGTACCGTCCCACACCTGTGCATTTGCAACCATAAATGCAAACAAACTCAAAATCGTAAAAATGATTTTACTCATAAATCTAATTAAGTAAACTTGTATACATCCGTAATTTGTGCAAAACTAATTATATTTTTGCATAAACAAAACATTCTGTATTAATTTTATACCATATTGCATATAATGAGGTATGCAAAAAGTAAATTATGAGCATTAAGTATGACTGATAGAGGAAGAATGGAAATATTATATCAACTGATAAAATAATGTTTTCATCAATTGGGACAGCATAAATGTCATATAAATTTAAAATAAATTCATCCAGTCATGCAATATTTTAAGATTATTAGGGTTTTATAAGAAGTAATCGCACTAACGAAATCTTATGAACATCTACATATTATGCATTATCGGGGTATTCATCATCAGTGCCATATGCGGTTTTTTGTTTATCCCGCTGATACTTAACTTCTGCAAGTCGCGTAAACTTTATGACATACCCGACGCACGAAAAATACATCACAACGCCATTCCGCGGCTTGGAGGAATATCCTTCATGCCCAGCATGCTGCTGTCGTTTGCCGCAGCGTTGTATGTAATCAACACTACCGACAAGCAGGTAACAATCAACCTGTGGAGCATTTATTTCCTGCTGAGCATGCTGATGATATATGTAATGGGCATAGTTGATGACATTTTGGGGCTGTCGCCGCTCATCAAGTTTATCGTGCAGATTATCGCAGCCTGTGCCCTGCCTTTGTCAGGACTGTATATCAACAATATGTACGGCTTTTTCGGTATTCATGAGATTCCTTATTATATAGGTTTTCCGCTGACGGTGCTTACTATTGTGTTTATCGACAATGCCATCAACCTTATTGACGGAATAGACGGCCTTGCGGCCAGTTTGTCAATAATAGCCCTGTCTGGTTTTCTCTATATGTTCATCGTTCAGAACGTATGGAGCTATTCTATACTGATTGCAGGCCTGATAGGTGTGCTTGTGGCATTTATGTACTTCAATCTGTTCGGATCGGCTGAAAACAACCGAAAGATATTCATGGGCGACTCAGGAAGCCTTACGCTGGGTTACCTGCTCGGTTTTCTCTGTATAAAATATTCTATGAACAATACGGCTGTGATGTCTCACCACAAGTTCGACTTCATCATAGCCTTCACCCTTCTTCTGGTACCCATGTTTGATGTTGTCAGGGTTTTCATGATGAGGATTTACCACAAGAGGTCGCCTTTTTCTGCCGACAAGACACACATTCACCATAAGTTTATGAGTGCCGGATGCACTCAGCACAAAGCTCTTGTAGCAATATTGCTATTGGCTGTATTTTATGTTGCAGCCAACCATTTCATGCTTATGGCAATGAGCAACACTGTTGTGTTTATCATAGACGTGTTAATATACATCGGCGTGAACCTTGCGCTCAACTATATAATAATGAGAAAGCATTCGCACGTAGGCGATATAAAAGTTGTTTCTGAGAGAGTTAAAAGTTAAACAAATATCATCAAGATTATTAAAAGCGTCCATTTGCAATGCGAATGGACGCTTTTTTATTTGTATAACATCACCTTTTAAAATGCAGGAAACAATCTTTTATAAGTTACGAAAATCAAGATAAGATAAACATGTCGCTGCAGCCATTACTGCATAAAAATAAAAATGTGGCATGAGCCGCCTGCAAATGCCATTTTAATGTTCAAAATACTAAATTAAGAAACATCAAAATCACGGCACTCGGCTCATGCCACAGATATCAAATAATTATAATTTACATCACCCAAAAGCGTGGCGCCAATTGTATATATCCCACAAACCCTCAAATAGGGTGGCCCAAAACCACGGATAATATATTTACACTTGTATCTTACGGAGTATAAGTTTATACCCTGACTACATTTTTTTGAAATACATACGATAAGTACCCGACAACAATATCATCTTGTTTCCGCTAAGACTTTCTATGGTATACGTCTCGTCAGGCGCCACAATTCCAAAAGGATTAAGCAGCGTAATGTCCTCAAGGGGCTTGTCACCATTTTCACGGTCATAGATATAAGGGTCATAAAGACGAAGGGTGGCACCATTATGTTCAAATCTCATCAACAGGCTCTGATGCATCCCCGACTTATCGTCGAGCTGCAACAGCCTGGCCTGAAACGACCAGTAGATTCGCTCATTGCCAAGATCTGCTGTGGTCGACGTGGACAGCGTGTCTACTCGCGTCAAATGCCACATACCGTCAAGGTCGCCATTGTCAAGCGTCCGTATCTCACACGCACCAAACATCATGGAAACAACAAAAGCTATAAAAATATTTATGTAACAATGTTTCATCTTCATATACGTAATTATAAATTAAGAAGTCCGGTCTTTGCCACCGTCAACTGAAATCCGTAATTGTTGCCAAGTATGCTGCCAAGATCCATTCCATAGGCACCCTTAACGCTCCATCCCTTCAGCAGTTTGCCGCCGAAGGCGTATTGTCCCTCAAGCATAAAGCTGAAATTGTGGCGGGTCTTGCCATACGGATCGTCATAAGTACCCAGGCCTTCCTGCCACGAAGCCAGCAATCTATATGTAAAGCGCTCAATAGGACATCCGTCTATACCGAGATGGAAAGCCATGAAGCGGTTGTCCTTCACACATATCGTGCCGTCTGAATTATACAGCGGCGAACGGTAGAGCGGATTGCCCATCACCTGTCCCCAATGCTGCCAGCCTGTATACATTCCGTGATTATAGAAATTATCCTTGCCGCCAATATGGTCGGGTATCGTACTTGTATGGTCGTGATAAATAGGACCGCTCTGATATTTCGAATAAATATACTCAAACACCACGCCGTTCACCCATCTGTCATAGTTCATTCTGAACTCTGCACCAAGCATAATGTCTTTAAAGTCATACAGAAGATAGCGGCTTTTCTTCTTTTCCTGCCACTCGTTTCCCTCGCCATATCCGTCATAGTCAACCAGGAACATGGCTGAATGATCTTCAAAATATTTGTCGGCATAGATGCTGAAACGCCACAGGTCTTCTTCCCAGTTAAGGCGCACGAGCCAGCTTCCTACCTGATTGCCTTCGGCGTTCTGATAGGTAGTCTCGCCAACATCTGCTCCGCCTGGAATAAAAGCATTCCAGAATGCACTGAAACCGGTGTCGCCCTTTATGGCTGTCATGCCTCCATTTCCGTCAGGAAGATACGACGTTCCGCCGAAAGTTGAAGCCATCTCAAGTCCAAGTTCAAACGAGAAAGGACAAAAGAAATTCTCATTTCCAAACTTCAAATATCCTGCCTTGCTGTGATACAGCACATTGTCGGCATATTTGCTCTTCTTTCCTGTAAAGTCATGCTGCCATCCGTCATCAGTCATCATTCCGTAGGCAATGTGTCCCTTTAGGTGAAGCCAGCCGTTGGCAAAAGGCAGAGTCCAATAATCAGGCAGAGCCAGACGCACCTGTGGCACAGGTCTTGCGTTAATGCCGAACGTCTGCGAACCGCTGCTCAGGCGGTCGTCCTTCAGCTCCATTGGATACTGTTTGCTTCCGACGATAAGCACTCCATGAAGCCAGCGTGCCTCAACGAAAGCCTGCTGGACAACGAAATTGCTTGTATAATTATAAGGCACGGCAAGATCTACGCCATAGCCTACTCCCCACCGTCTGGCCGAATCTGTGCGTAAGGGTCTGAACAGGCCAGCCCTGACATATCCGTTCGTTTCGTCGAGCGAACTAAGTCCGTATCTGTTGGCATTGAGCCAAAGCGGCGTACTTCCAGAAGAGAAGTCGGCCTGCATCTCCACATTATATTTAAGTCCCTTGTCGAGACGCAGTTTCTCAGGCTTGTCTTCTTCCCATCCTTGTGAAAAAGCCTGACCGGCAGATGACAATAATAATAAAGCGAGTAATAATGATTTCATCAAAAACAAATTTTAATATATAACGCCATTTATTAAAAAATATTACATTTACCATTCAAAAGACTTATATCATCCTTTAAATAAAGGATTTACGGCACACAATCAGATATAAAACAGCACTGAATATAACGTAAAATACGGCATCTGCATGCAGAATAAACACAAAATAGGGATTTTCCCCCTTGAAGTTAGGGAAAAACCTTTTTACATATGAATAATTATAGCTTTCTTTGCATATGGTTAAAAAGAAAACAGAAAGGCTTTGACATGAACAAGTTTATAATAATACTGACAACCCTGCTGACACTCACCACCACAACAAAGGCGATGAGTTATAGTCAGGCACGCGAACAGGCACTGTTTCTGACGGACAAAATGGCCTATGAACTGAACCTGAACGAGGAGCAATATGATGCAGCATACGAGGTGAATCTCGACTACCTGATGAGCATCAACACATACGATGACCTGTACGGCACATACTGGACACAACGCAACCTCGACTTCAACTACATTCTGCTCGACTGGCAATACAGGGCATTCTGCGCCGCAACATACTTCTACCGCCCGCTTTACTGGACTTCTGGAGTATGGCACTTTGCAATTTACGCCCGCTATCCACGACGCGACTACTTCTACTTCAGCCGTCCGACTGTATACATATCATATCGCGGAGGCCACAGCTGGCACCATAACGGAGGATGCAGCTGGTATAAAGGGCGCACGTTTAACCACGGAAGTATAAACAGAGGGCACGGCATGAGAGACAGATTTGACCGCGGCGACTACGGAAGAGGCCATAAAGGTGCTTTCTCCGGAAGAGACAGAGACAACAGGCGGCCAAGAGAAAACGGATGGGGCCGCAACTTCAACCGCAGACCAGAAAACATAAAAACCATTCAGAATGTAAAAGGGAACATCAACGGAAGCAACCTGAAGGGACAAAAAAGTTTCAGAAGGAACAACCGTGAAAGCAGTACGCGGACAACAGCAAGGCCGAGACCAAACGGCAACGGAAGCATGAACTTCAATGGGAACAGGAGGCAAGGCATCAGCCGCCAGATTAAGACTCCCAACAATACTTTCATTCCACAGAGGTCAACCAAGAGCTTCAGCGGAAACAGAAGCACTCCCACACGCTCATTTAAGAGCAGCGGAAGCAGCAGCCGAAAAAGCTCATCTAGCGGAAACAGCGGCAGACACTTTGGCGGACGAAGATAAAAGCAAAGCCATGCAAACAGACAGTATCATAACAGTATGAGCACGGCATCATTGACACGACAGAATAATTTGCCGCAAACATAAACGACAAACAGGGACGTTGACAAAGGGCAATGCTGCCGACAAGAGGAAGAAACATTAAAACTGATAACAAAATAAGTGACTGTTGAGGACTGAAATCTGCAATTCCTACAATAAAGACTACTTCTTAAACAGCAAGATACATGGTCTTCAACAGTCCAAAAACACCAGGACCGACAGGAGAAATCCTCGTCGGTCCTATGTATTTTGCCGTAATCAGCGCCTTATGCAATCGCATAATACAGACAATACTGCACCTACGGAGAACATCTGACGGCAACAGACAACAACCAGATGAACTGCCATAAGCGCCCGGCAGACTTATAGCCTGCCAAGACTAAAGCATCAGCTGTCTTACCTCCGTATTGCGCATAGGCGCAATATCCTTCATTTCCTTGTCATAAAACACAGCCTGAATAGCCTTGTTTATAATGCCATGCCCAACAGCAAGCACTCTCTTTTCAGGAAAATTTTCACGTATAAAATCAATAAAGCGCCTTGCCCTTGATTTCAAAGCGTCAATTGTCTCTATGTCATCAGGCCATTCAACATCCTTCAAGTCAGGTATGTAACGTCCGGTAAAGCTGCCCCAGTCGCGCTCTCTGAGCAGTTCCGTGGTAATAACTTCAGCCCCGTAAGGCTCTGCTAATATTCTACATGTCTCAACAGCACGCCACAAATCGCTCGCCACAAAGACATCTATATGCTCGGATGACATCTGCACAGCCAGTTCTCTGGCCTGCTCACGTCCTTTGTCGTTAAGCTCGCCCTGCGTCTGTCCCTGCATGATGTGGTTTGCGTTGTCCACAGTCTCGCCGTGCCTTACAAGATAAAGCGTTGTCATATTTCTTTAGTTTTCAAATCAATGCAAAGGTAATACATAACGAGAACAAAACAAAATAAAAGTCAGCTTAAGCCTGATGTTATCTGTTTTTTAGCTGACGCCAGGACACGAAAGCCTTTGCATGCATATTAATGGCACCCATATACAGTGCCGGCAGCGGGATAAAGTCAAGCCGGACACGGCCAGCATCACTTTGTTATCATTCTTTGTATAAAATAAGTTAAACTTATTGTAAACAAAGACAAAACGCACTATCTTTGTAAGAAAGAGCAAAGAACTTACAGCCAGAATGCCGCATGGCCGGCAGGAAGAATAAAACGGCATAATGGCTGCATGACAATAATAATCCTTAAGGACTATATATAAAAGAAAATCTAAATAAAATCTACAGACATGAAAGTATTGCAAAGTTCTGTTTTTCGCGCTATATGCGCAATAATTATCGGCATACTGCTGATAAACAATCCCGACAACACCGTGAAAGGCATAACCATTGCCATCGGACTGCTGTTCCTCGTGTCGGGTGCAATATCGTGTGCGGTATATCTGAACGCCAGGGCGCACGCATCAGACACTGAAATTTACGACGCTCAGGGACGACTTATTGTAACGGGCAAGCCTACATTCCCTATTGTAGGAATAGGCAGCGTGCTGCTCGGTCTGATACTGACCATAGTGCCGGGTCTGTTTGTCAAGTCGCTGATGTACTTTCTCGGAGCCATAATCATCCTCGGAGCCATAAACCAGTTTATGGTTCTGGTCAATGCCAAAAGGATGTTCCGCGTGCCACTGTGGTTCTGGATATGCCCGTCGGTGATATTCCTCACAGGCCTGCTTGTGCTGATTAAGCCAATGGAGACGGCATCGCTGCCGCTGCTTATCATAGGATGGTGCCTGCTGCTGTACGGCGCAACAGAATGCGTCAACGCATTTAAGATTCACCGTGAGCGCAAGCGCATCGAGACAAATCTGACAATAAAAGACAAAGACTAATAACAACAAAGGCTGCCGTGACAATGTCGGGCAGCCTTTATTGTTTTGTTATAAGAATGAGGTCTAATGCCGTCAACGCTACAATGAAGAGGCATTAAACGTTTACAAGACTTTCTATGTATTTACAAAGGATGTTTATTCCCTTATGGTTCTCTCCTCCCTGCGGAATTATGAGGTCGGCATACTTCTTTGTAGGCTCGATAAACTGTTCGTGCATGGGCTTAAGAACTTCGAGATAACGGCTGATAACCATGTCTACGGTGCGCCCGCGTTCGAGCACGTCGCGCTGTATGTTGCGTATCAGACGCTCATCCGAGTCGGTGTCAACAAATATCTTCAGGTCCATCATGTCGCGCAGTTTCTTGTTGAGCAGAGTCATGATGCCTTCAATGATTATCACCGGTTTCGGCTCAACGTGCAGCGTTTCTTTCAGGCGGTTACACTTGATATACGAATATGTGGGCTGCTCAACGGCCTGTCCGTTTCTCAGTTCGTTTACCTGCTTGATAAGCAGTTTCCAGTCGAAAGCGTCCGGATGGTCAAAGTTTATGGCATGACGCTCCTCCTCGGTCATGTGCGACGTGTCGTTATAATATGAGTCGAGCGGAACCACAACCACATGATGCGGCGGCAGCGCCTCGGCTATCTTTCTCACAACGGTGGTCTTGCCCGAACCTGTTCCACCGGCTATTCCAATAATGGTCATACTCTATATGTTTTTTAGTCGCAGGCAATTGTCTTATATTTAATAAGGTAGATATGCCCTGCGGATTTATGGTTAATAACTTTATTGCTTAAATAAGGCCAAGTTGCCTGAAGGCTTTTTCATAATATTCGGCCTTACGCTCAATCTTCATCGGATATGCGCGCGAACTGCTCGGCATGCGGTATAGCGTCAGACTGCGGCCTAAGACAGAAAAGCCGATGCCCTCGCCCACCTTCGGCTGCTTTATTCCGAAGTAAGAGGCAAATGTGTCTGTAGCCTTCTGTCCCGTGGTTATCACGGCGCGGCATGTTGGTATGGAGGCCAGCAGCGAGCCGAGGTCGGTGGCTTCAACAATCTCAAGGTCTTTGTCTGATGCCGTATTCTTTGTGCGGCACACCTTGCACGCCGTGTCGTAGAGACCTATGCCCTTTTCGTTAAGGAAACTGATGATGTCCTCACGTCGGAAAGTCTTCGCCTCACTGTCTACAAAATGCAATTTGTCGCCGAAGAAAATATGGCCGAATATGCGCCACATGTCATTGATGAAGTTGGGATAAAAGAAATCCATACACCAACGGTTGCGTGCCGGCGGAAAACTGCCGAGCATCAGCAACCGTGTGTTTTCAGGCAGAAAAGGCCTTAGCGGATGTTCTTCAGTTACGCTCATTTCTGCTCTTTTACCAAGTAAACAACAACAGGCAGGTGGTCGCTGTATCCGTCGAGCCAGATGCCTCCTCCGTGTGTACGCTTAGGCGTGCCCTTGTATTTTCCTTCATTATTGAAGAGATAGTCGCGGCGGAATATCTGATTCTTCCAGAACTTCAGTGTCGAGAAGTCTTTCTTGCCGTCGCGGTTAAGCATGTTTGGCGTAAGCACTATCTGGTCGAAAAGATTCCATGATCCCTGATATGAGAGCGTGCCCACGCCCTGCTTTGTCAGGATGTTATACCACGGATTATACATGTCGCCGTCCTTTACGTCCTTCACTTCGGCCTTTGCTCCCAATATGTCTTTCATGCTCTTGTTTGTCGGGTCGTCGTTCATGTCGCCCATAACGAGCACCTTCATTGCCGGATTCTCGCTGACAAGCGAATCCTTGATATTCTTGACGAGCTGTGCAGCCCTCTCACGATATGAAGATCCAGAGAAACGGCTCGGCCAGTGGCACACGATGACCGTAACAGGCTCGCCTGCAAGCTCGCCGGTAACGGTGAGGAATCCGCGCGTGCGGAAGTTGGCAGGCATGGTCTCGTCGGGAATGTATGGCAGCAGCGTAGAATTATTGACTGTGAACATAGACGGATTGTAGAGCAGCGCACAGTCGATACCGCGGCTGTCGGGTCCTTCAATATGTACATATTTATATCCACGCGCGCGAAGAGGCTCCTGCGCCGTAAGGTCGTTGAGCACATTGGCGTTTTCAACCTCAGACAGTCCTATCACAGCACATCCCACGTCAGGCAGCACGTCGGTGCCCATATCGGCCAGCACCTTGGCCATGTTGCGCAACTTATGCGAATACTTAAGACCGTTCCAGCGCGACGAACCTGTGGGCAGATACTCATAGTCTTTCTTGCCTTCATCATGACATGTGTCGAAAAGGTTTTCCTGATTGTAGAAACCTACGGCATACACTGAATATTTTTTCTGTGCAAAACTGCTCACGGCAACAAGCCAGAGAGACAAAACAATTAACAGATTAAACTTTTTCATAATATAAAAATCATTGTTTCTTCAATACAATTTTCTGATTTATCCCCCATGGCAATGCTGAAAGCATGGCTTTTCGGAGGTGGTGGTTATTTTTGCAAAGATAATGCAACTTAAAGATAATTCAAAAAATTAGATACTTTATTTTTTGATTATCCGGATTTTGAAACAAATTTGTAGAAAACAAGTAACAATAATGACACACTGCGCCAAAAACCCACATCAGCGCCAACCGGGAGAAACCTGAAGGATACGTCACAGCACGCCAGCATGTGCCCATATTGCAACTTAAAGCCCACGCCGGCCCAAAACAACGCATCGGCCCAAGACTGCCGCAACCGGCAACATCACGGCAAGCCTCAACGCAGCTCAACATCTGCATGGAACACGCTGGCCGAACTGCACATACGCACAAGCCCAAAGTCTGACAAAGACAGCCGTGCGCACGGCGTTCATACACAAAAAAGATAACACACTGACATACAATAAGTTACAAACGGCATTGTAAAAGATATCCTTTTAGGCTGCAAAAGGTGGCATATTGCAATGTAAAAGGCGGTCTTTCGGAAGCCAAAAGACCACCTTTTGCAAAACGGCATTTTGCCAACCATAATACACGGACAAAAAACTGCACGAAAGAATACAAAAACTGCATTGTAAAAAACGCAGGCTAAAACTGCATAAAAACCGTGGCATGCGAAAAATAGAACAAAAAAGCAAACTGCAAGAACACCGCTTATTAAAGTTGCATAAAGCTAGTAAAAACGGGCTATTCAAGGCCAATGAACGTGGAGATATTACACTCTGATTAAATTTAACACAAAAAGAAGCAAGCAAAAAGATTATTTTTTGTTTTATTTTTGATGTTTATCTAAAAAAAATTATCTTTGCCAAAAGTTTATTACCTAAAACCATTATTATGCAAAAAAAGCTGAAATTAGCAGTGATTGCTTTATGCTATACGCCTTTGCTGCATGCGCAAAGCGATTCCATAGGGCAAAGGGGTGCCGTCTTGAGTGAGTCGGCATTCACATTCACGGAGGCACAATTGGGCGAAGACGATGACATGTCACAAAACGTAACCATAGTGAACTCTAACTCAAACATCTATGCAAGCGAGGTTGGATATCTGTTCTCACCTATGCGTTTCCGCTACCGTGCATTCGACCAGAAATTCAACGACATCTACATTAACGGCGTACCGATGAACGACATCGAGTCTGGACAGTTCCGCTATTCGGTCGTAGGCGGACTCAACCAGCAGACACGCAATATGGAATTCTCATTGCCCTTTGAGAGCAACAACTTTGCCATGCCGTCAATGGGCGGTGCAAACAACTATAACTTCCGCCCGGCTGCCATGCCCACAGGCCACAGGCTGACGCTGAGCGGCGCAAACCGCAACTACACCCTGCGCGGAATGTACACATTCAACTCAGGACTCAACAGCAAGGGATGGGCCTTCTCTGGCAACGTAACTTACCGCTGGGCCAACGAGGGATATGTTGAGGGAACATTCTACAACTCGCTCTCTTACTTCCTCGGCGTACAGAAGGTGTTCGGCGACGGCGCACATTCACTCTCGTTAGTAACATGGGGCAACCCCACGGAGCGTGCATCGCAGGGTGCTGGTACTGACGAGATGTACTGGCTGGCAAACGACCGCTACTATAACCCTTACTGGGGATATCAGAACGGCAAGAAGCGCAACTCGCGCATCGTGACAGACTTTGCACCTACAGCATTGCTGACATGGGACTGGAAAATTGACGACGAGACAAAGCTCACCACGTCGCTCATGGGAAAATACAGCATGTATAAGAGCACAAAGCTCAACTACAACAATGCAGACAACCCACACCCCAACTACTGGAAGAACATGCCGAGCAGCTACTATGACGTATGGGACGAGACCGACGCCACCAACCGCACTGAGCAATGCCTGGCAGACTGGAACACGGCATACGACTACTGGACTTCGTCGAAGGCCAACCGCCAGATAAACTGGGACCGCCTGTACTATTCTAACCGCCAGGTTTCAGCACAGGGAGCCGACGCCATGTACTACATCCAGGCCAAGCACAACGACGCGCTGACAGTATCACTCGCGTCAACGCTGAACAAGCAGCTCAGCAAGAACAGTCAGCTCAACTTAGGTATCATCGCATCTACAAACAAAGGCATGCACTATCAGACGATGGAAGACCTGCTCGGAGCTACCACATATCACAACATAAACACATACGCCCTGGGAACATACGACCGCAACGCCGACGAAATACAGTACGACCTTAACAACCGCAACGGCGTGGTAAGAGAGGGCGACAGATTCGGCTACGACTACAACCTGCTCGTAAACAACGGCAAAATATGGTCGAGCTACAGCGAGAACTTCGGCATTATGCATTACACCATAGCAGCAAAACTGGGATACACC
Organism: Prevotella sp. CAG:255; assembly: GCF_000431195.1. NCBI lineage: Bacteria > Pseudomonadati > Bacteroidota > Bacteroidia > Bacteroidales > Prevotellaceae > Prevotella > Prevotella sp. CAG:255. The sequence goes on from NZ_HF986781.1 coordinate 74,822, forward strand.
AGCATGCAGCGCGACGGTAGAATGCGTAACGGTATGGCAGCCAACAACTCTTACGGCAAGAGCAAGACAGCCCAGTTCCTCGACGGAGGCTTCAAGCTCGGCACAAGCTTCAATCTCGGACGCGGCAACACGCTGACCTTCGGAGCCGGATATGAGCACCGCGCACCTCAGGCAAGAAATGCGTTTGCATCTCCTGAAATCAACAACGACTTCGTGCTCAACCTCAAGAACGAGCGCGTGTTCAGCACCGAAATCGGCTATCAGCTGCAGACATCATGGCTGCATGCCAACATCAACGCTTACTATAGCTATCTGACAAACGTAACCGACTGGCAGAACTTCTACTTCGACGATATCAACTCGTTCTCATACGTATCTCTGACAGGCATGAAGAAAGAGTATTACGGAGTTGAAGCCGGACTTAAGTTCAAGGTTACAAGCGCATTCGACATCAAACTTATCGGTACTATCAGCGACGCCAAAATCAAGAACAACGCTCATGTACGCTACATGAACTCAACAAGCGCGCTCTACACCGACGAAATAGTATACAACAAAGGCATGCGCGACTCTGGCACACCGCTCACAGCAGCAAGCCTCGGCTTGAGCTATCACAGCGGCGGATGGTATCTCGACCTCAGCTGCAACTACTACGACCGCATCTACCTCTCTTATTCTCCATGCTACAGATACGAGAGCACACTCAATGCACGTCAGGAGGCTGTAGGCGACATCTACGACAATGAAGGCAACGTGCGCGCATCTGCATTAGAGCAGGCACAGGGCCACGGCGGATTCATGCTCGACGGTTCAATCGGCCGAAGCATCTATCTGAAACGTGGATCGCTCTCTATTAACCTCATGGTTACAAACATCCTGAACAACCAGAACCTCTGCACCGGAGGATATGAGCAGAGCAGAAGCGACTACACAAGCTCTGGCAACATCCGCGCATACCGCTTCTCTAAGAACCCGATGAAATTCTATGCTTACGGAACTAACGGCATGCTGAACATTACTTACAGATTCTAAAAATCAAAAGACGATGAAAAAAATTAAATATATAAAACTGATAATGCTCACGCTGGCCCTCGGACTTTCAGTTACATCATGCATGGACGAAGACTGGAGCGACCCGACAGGAGACACCGCGCCCTACGGCAATAACGACATACAGGAGACAAACGTAATATCTATTGCCGACCTAAAAGCCAAATATGCATCAACCCTGGCCAACCAGAACGACACGGCGCGCATAACAGACGACCTGCAGATAAAGGCCCGCGTAACAGGAAACGACATTGGCGGAAACATCTATAGCGAAGTGGCTGTCGACGACGGCACAGGAGCAATACTTATCTGCATCTCTCAGGGCGGACTCTTCGGATATCTGCCTGTAGGTCAGGAAATACTTGTAAACCTGAAAGACCTCTATATCGGAACCTACGGATACCAGCCGCAAATCGGCACTCCGTATACCAATGCCAGCGGAAAGACATTCCCGAGCAGAATGAACAAGACTGTATGGCAACAGCACTTCAAGCTGATGGGCGCAGCTGATGCGTCAAAGATAGACACTCTCGAGTTTGACATCAGCAAGGCAAAAGACGCCAGCTACATGAAAGAGAACTGCGGACGCCTCATGGTTGTAAAGGGTGTAAGACTCAAAGATGCCGACGGCGTGAAGACTTTTGCACCTGAATCAGAGAAAGACGGCGGCAACGGCGTAAGCCGTCCAATAGAAGGATTCTCTTCAAACGAATTCGTAGTACGTTCAAGCACGTATGCCGACTTTGCCGGAACAGTAATGCCACAGGAGAAACTTGACATAACAGGTATCTTCACACGCTACAGCAACACATGGCAGATACTGATGCGTTCTGACTCAGACTTCAAAATATCAGAATAAAAAACATTTAACAAAACAATAAAAGAACAACAGTTATGAAAAAGATATTATTTTCAGTGCTTGCCCTCGCTATGGCAGCATTCTCATTCACAAGTTGCGAAGACGTTCCCGCTCCTTATGACGATCCCAATGCAGGCGGCGGTGGTGAGGTAGTTTTGCCTGAGGGCGTACTGCTCGACCAAAGTTTCACCAACTCGTTAGGCAGCTTCACATCTGTATCAGCAAGCGGCTCGCTCAAATGGTACAACGACTATTCAAGCGCTATGGTTACAGGATTCCAGGACTTCAATGGCGACGGTCAGAAAGAGAACCAGGCGGGAGTTACATATCTTGTTGGCCCCGAAATCGACCTCACAGGTGTTGAAAACGCATACATAACCATCAACCATGCGCTTAACTACGAACGAGGCGACATCAATACAAACAACACTATCCTGATAAGTAAGGATTATTCAGGCGACGTTAACACAGCCACATGGGAGCCGTTAAGCTACAATACAGACGGTCTGAACTCAGGTTTTGAATTCTGCGAGAAGAGCGTAAACATCCCTGCATCATACATGGGAAGCAAGGTTGTTATCGCACTGCGCCACACCTGCTCAGAAAGCCAGTCATCAACATGGGAGGTTAAGAGCATCAAGGTTCAGGAAGGCCAGGCACCTGAAGAAGGCGGCAGCGAAACTCCTGACGGCACATATATCGACCAGGATTTCTCTTCTTCACTTGGTTCATTTACATCACAGTCTGCAAGCGGAAGCCTTAAATGGTATAACGACTACTCAAGCGCCATGGTTACAGGTTTCCAGGATTTCAACGGAGACGGCTCTAAAGAGAACCAGGCAGGTGTTACATATCTCGTAAGCCCTGTAATCGACCTTACAAGCACAACAGAGGCATATATCACCATTAATCATGCCATCAACTATGAGAAGGGTGACATCAACGCCAACAACTCTATCGTTATAAGCAAAGATTACAACGGCGACGTAAAGACAGCAACATGGAAGATGCTCGAATATGACACAAACGGCTTAGGCACAAGCTTCACATTTATGGAAAAGAGCGTCAACATTC
>NZ_HF986781.1:77830-86925 GCF_000431195.1 Prevotella sp. CAG:255
ACATTCCTGCTGAGTATATTGGAAGCAAGGTTGTTATAGCACTGCGCCATACATGCAACGACCAGCAGTCATCAACATGGGAAGTTAAGAAACTCTCTGTAAAAGACGGTTCAGTTGAAGAGCAGCCGGGCGGAGACACAGGCGATCTTACAGCTCCCAACGGCGACTTTGAGGCATGGGTGTCAGGTCTTCCCAACAACTGGTCGACAACATCTACAGCCGGAAATGCAACACTCTCTATGAGTACAGACGCTCACAGCGGTTCATATTCAGTAAAAGTTGCCGGAGATTCAAAATACAACAAGCGTATATCATACAAAGAAATAGAGCTCAAAGCCGGTGAATACACAATGACATTCTATGCCAAGGCTGCCACATCTGCAGGAGCATCAGTACGTCCGGGATACGTACCCGTTACAGACGGAAAAGTAGGCAACTATTTCTATGGCGACTACACAAATGACATTACAAGCAGCGAATGGGTAAAAGTTACACACACCTTTACTATTGATGCAGACGGAACATATTGCGTAGTGATTATGAACTCTAAGAATCCTGGCGGAGATGTCCTCATCGACGACTTCACATTGAGCATGGGAGGAACAGTCATTATAAAATAATTTATAAAAATTATTACCAAAACATTTGGCAGGCTGCGGAAATCTTCGTATTTTTGCAGCCTGTAATGTGTAATTATATTTTTAACAACAATATTTAAGAACAAAATGAAAAAAGGTATTCATCCAGAAAACTATCGCCCCGTCGTATTTAAGGATATGTCCAACGGCGATATGTTCCTTACACGTTCTACATGCAAGACTACAGAGACAGTAGAATTTGAAGGCGAAACTTACCCGGTGGTAAAAGTCGAAATTTCAAGCACATCTCACCCGTTCTATACAGGTAAGAGCAAGCTCGTTGACTCAGCTGGTCGCGTAGACAAGTTCATGAGCCGCTATGGTAAAGCTCGCAAATAATAGATTACCATATTTCGATTAACATACAAAGTGCGTTTGGGCGTAGTTGCATATACGTTTAAGCGCACTTTTTGTCTAAAGACACTTCTACTCTTTCCGCATCTTTTTCTTGCTGGCTTATGCGGATTGTTCATTATCATACCATCATAGTTATTAGTAAATTTATGTCTGTAAAAAGTATTTTTAGCAAAACAGCCCTGCTCAAACTCGCAATAATTCTGCCGTCATTTATTCTGCTGACAGTCTCATGCAGCAATGACGACAACGACAACGGAGGGAGCGGAAAAGAAGAGATAAATCTCAATAAGAATGAGGTTACCACAGACAAGGCTGTCACCCGACTTGAATTTCCACGCCTGAAAGGAGGCAACAGCATAGTTCTCATATACAGGACCAAAGGCGATAAACAGTATGACAAAGACGAAATCAACTATTGTGTCGAATGGGACTGTAGCAAGAAATCGCAGCGCTGGTCGTGCTATCAGATGCACCAAGGCTACACCGGAAATTACAGCCGTGTGACTGACAGCTATCATAACGACCCCAGCCTCGACTCAGAGTATTATTGGGCTGAAGACTATTATTATGGCTCCGGATATGAGCATGGGCACATCTGCCCTAACGCAGACAGGAAATTTTCTTATGATGCAAACTACCAAACTTTCTATATGACCAACATGCAGCCGCAATATCACAAATTTAACGACTACACAAACAGCGGTCAGGATCAAGGCGAAGGCCTATGGGTAAGAATGGAGGATCAGGTACGTTCATGGACTCCCAGGGCAAAGACTGATACGCTATACGTCTGTAAAGGAGGAACAATAGACAATGAAGACCAGATAATTTCAAGAATACAGGGTAAACTTATCGTACCAAAATATTTCTTCATGGCATGCCTTCTAAAAAACAGCGAGGGCTATAGAGCTATAGGATTCTGGGCCGAACAGAAAAAAGACGAATGGCGGACAGACGACCCGCTTTCACTATATGCAGTTACAATAGACCGGCTCGAAGAACTTACGGGCATCGACTTCTTCTGCAATCTGCCTGACGATACGGAGAACAAGGTGGAAAGCAGCATAGCCATTAAAGCATGGGGACTGAAATAACCGATTACATCATTTAAATATCTGAAGAGTCATATCATCACTCCAAAATGCAGAGATTGATATGGCTCTTCACATTTATCATGTCAAGACTGACTCGGTTTAGATATAGCATGAAAATACAAACGTGGATAGTGCCCTAACGTCCTAAAATAGACATAATAGCAAATAAATTCATTAGATATTTACGATTCTGCAAGTTTATCCTACCAATGTATCCTTAATGATATTATCATCAATATCTATTTTTATTCCGTCATTACTGATTGTCAATCAGAACAATATATACAGACAAGAAACATCTTGCCAATTTAAGAGCAAATTCAAATATTGTTGCAGCATTATCGGGGCTGATACAGATTCAATAAAACAAAAATCGGCTCAAATCAGAATTGGATTTGAGCCGAGTGTTACATCTGAAAATCAATCATTTTCCATTTATTATCATTGTAAAGAGAGTATGCAAAAAAACATAATGACTAACAACTGCATAATTGTGACTATGAGTAAAATTACATTGTATGGTAAATCCGTGTTTTGTTTATCAGCACCCGTCTCGCCATAAATGTTTTTTATGCAAGTCCCTCCTTACTACAACTGAATATAAAGACACTGTGCCGCTTGCATCACTGCAAGATTCGGCTATACACAACTTATTCCCAATAATTTATATCAACCTAAATTTCAACATCCATCAACTTTGTCTCTATATTCCATCAACTATATTATAAATAATCATCAAGTCATTTTCACCAATCCGCATGACCGGACAATATTTAAGCATTTCAGCCTATGGAATCAAGAGCATTTATGTTTTTCTTAATATCGTCATCGGACAACGAATAGTTAATCAGGTCTCCGTTGAGATACTGATCATAAGCAGTCATGTTTGTTAGGCCGTGGCCGCTTAGATTAAGCAATATCACCTTCTGTTCTCCTCTATCTGCACTTAGCTGCCTCACGTATGTTTGCCGCCATGGCGTGGCAGATATTAGGAGCCGAATATAGAGCGCCTTTTCAAGCGCATATCCTCAAGTGGTGCTGAACGTTAATATTTACGCATATCGAGCACCTCGTCGGGGATGTCCATCCATGCATGCTTATTGTCAAACTTCTATCTGCAACACTATTCACAGAACACGAGAAAAGTTTTTCAATGGCTCTTTTGTTGCCAGATTAAGAGGCTGCAGCGGTTTGCCAACCACGTCTATCTAGATATTATACCACCATGTGTGGCATCTCATTTTCTTGCAACATAGACCTCTTATGCCCCTTTATATCTCAATTTATATTTCCGTTTGTTACTCTCAACATCTTACGACGACAAATTTAATATTTTTCTTTATAAAAAACAAGAAAATTTCAAATAATTTATTCAAAAAACTTACAATATGATTCCATACCTTATTATATAACGGCAAAAAAGGCCGATAAACGGATTTTTGTGACAAAATTAACTGCGAACAAGCTCTGCCGGTTACAAATAAAACACTGAAGTATCTTTGTTGTTTACAAAAAAACACTACCTTTGCATCATGCTTATTCTGATTACTGTCTTGATTTATTTTGCCGTTCTCTTCGGCATAAGCCGGCTAACATCGCGTAAGGCCGACAATGAAACATTCTATCGCGCCAACCGCAAATCGCCATGGTACATGGTTGCCTTCGGCATGATTGGCGCATCGGTGTCCGGTGCCAGTTTCGTTTCCGTGCCGGGCATGGCGATACACATGGACATGACCTACATGCAGACGTGTATCGGATTCATACTGGGATATTTTGCCATAGCCTTCATCCTGCTGCCTGTATACTACAGACTAAATCTTACCACAATATATTCGTACCTGCGCGAACGCCTCGGGACGCGGTCGTACAAGACGGGAGCCGCATTTTTCATTCTGTCTGACCTCACGGCCGTGGCAGTGAAATTCTACGTTGTGTGCATCATCCTGCAGCGCTTTGTGCTCGATGCCTATAATGTGCCCTTTGCCGTAACCGTGCCCGTGCTGATGTTCCTTATATGGCTCTATACTCACAAGGGCGGAATAAAGACTCTGGTATGGACCGACACTGTGCAGACGGCATGCATGCTGGGTGCGCTGGTGCTGATAATAATAAAGGTGGCCGGAGAACTCGACATGAACTTAAGCGAGGCTGCAAAGGCTGTTGTTGCCGACAGCCACAGCCGCATGTTTGTGTTTGACGACTGGATGAGCACGCAAAACTTCTGGAAACAGCTTGTCTGCGGAGCTTTCATCGTGATTGTCATGACAGGACTTAACCAGAACATGATGCAGAAGAACCTTACGTGCAAGACTCTTGCCGAGGCACGCAAGGACATGTGCACTTACGGCTTTGCGTTCGTGCCCGTCAATCTGCTGTTTCTCTCTCTCGGCATTCTGCTCATGATGCTTGCCGGGCGCAAAGGCATGGCCCTGCCCGACAGTCCAGACGAACTGCTGCCCATGTTTGCCGCCACGGGCGAGCTGGGTTCTGCCGTGGTGGTGCTGTTCATCATTGGCATTGTGGCAGCTTCAGCCAGCACTGTCGACTCGTCGCTTACGGCTCTCACCACGAGCTATTGCGTCGACATTAAGGAGCGGCCAGCCGACATTGGCCTGCGCCGCCGCGTGCATGTGGTCATAGCCGTGATATTTGCAGTGTTCATACTTTTGTTCAGGATGATAAACTCAACAAGCGTGATCGACGCAATATTCATCCTCTGCTCCTACACCTACGGCCCTCTGCTCGGTCTGTTTGCCTTCGGTCTGCTCACCAAAAGAAAGGCGAGCGACACAGCCGCGCCGTATATCGCCGTGGCATCACCTCTGATATGTCTTGCAGCCAACTACATCGTGCCGGCTGCTACGGGATATAAATTCGGCTACGAACTGCTGCTTCTCAACGGGCTCATAACCTTCTGCGGACTATGGATAAGCGGAATCGGCAAAAATCAGGATGCAGGCAAAAACATAAGATAAAAAGACATAAAAGAACAATCTGCAGGCACGAAACATCTTTTTATCATGATTATACGCCTGCTTATTAAATTTGTTTTGTATTTTTGCACCGCAAATCAGTTTTAAGGTAAAAATTTTTCCAGGTAATATCATGGAATGGATTAACGGACTATTCACCACACACTCTGCCCTGCAGACAATGGTACTGCTGTCGCTAATCATAGCGGCCGGACTGGCATTGGGCAAGCTCCACGTCAAAGGCATATCACTCGGCGTTGCCTTTGTATTTTTCGTAGGCATCGTGGCCGGACACTTCCAGCTCAGCGCCGACAAGAGCATGCTCGACTTTGCCGAGACATTCGGACTTACCGTGTTTGTTTATACACTTGGACTCTACGTAGGCCCCAACTTCTTCGGACTGCTGCGCCACGAGGGCATAGCCGCCAACCTGTGGAGCCTTGGCGTCATAGTCATAGGCACCATCATGGCCCTCGGCCTCTGCCTTGTCCTGCCCGTCAGCCTGCCCGACATGGTAGGCATACTGTGCGGAGCGACAACCAACACGCCCGCACTCGGAGCTGCACAACAGGCACTCGAGGCTGCAGGACAACCTAGCGGAGGGGCTGCCCTGGGATGCGCCGTCACTTATCCGCTGGGCGTAGTGGGCGTAATATTGGCTATGATACTGATCAGAAAGCTGCTGGTTAAGCCGGCCGACCTTAAGCCGCGCATATCCATGGAGGAAGACAACACATACGTGGCGCAGTTTGTCGTTATCAATCCGGCCCTAGAAGGCAAGACGCTTTCACAAATATCGCAGAAATCGCATATCAAGTTTATCATTTCACGCATCTGGCGCAACGGCGAGGTGATAATGCCGCTGGCCAACACCCAACTACACATCAACGACAATGTGCTGGTGGTCACCATGGCCGACGAGATTCCGTCGATAGAGATTCTGCTGGGAAAGAAGATTGAAACCGACTGGAACAAAAAGAAAATAGACTGGAACGCCATAGACGCCCAGGTGGAAAGCCGCGTCATTGTGCTGTCGCGCCGCGTGCTCAACGGCAAGCACCTCGGGCAGCTGCACCTGCGCGACACTTACGGAGTGAACGTCAGCCGCATACAGAGAGGCGACATAAAGCTGCTGGCCACCGACGACATCAGGCTGCAGTATGGCGACCGCGTAACAGTTGTTGGCGCACCTGAAGACATAAACCACGTGGAAGGATTTTTGGGCAACGCCGTACAGACGCTCAACGAGCCCAATCTTGCGGCCATATTCCTGGGCATAATGCTCGGTCTGGCTCTCGGCACCATACCGCTCAGCCTGCCCGGCATGAGCGCCCCCGTAAGACTCGGCATAGCCGGAGGCCCAATCATCATGGGCATACTGGTAGGCTCGCTCGGCTCTCGTGCCCACTTCATAAGCTACACCACGCCGTCGGCATCGCTCATGCTGCGCAAGCTGGGCCTGTCTCTCTATCTTGCCTGCCTCGGCCTTGAAGCCGGCTATCAGTTTTTCGAAACCGTGGTGCGCCCCGAAGGTCTGCTGTGGATAGGCATAGGCTTCGCACTGACAGTGGTACCGGTGCTGATAATAGGAGCAGCCGCACTACTTACACGCAAATATGACTTCGGCACTATATGCGGCATCCTGTGCGGCTCTATGGCCAACCCGATGGCCCTAAGCTATGCCAACGACACGCTGAAAGGCGACTCTGCATCTATCAGCTATACGTCGGTTTATCCGCTGGGCATGTTTGTCCGTGTGGTCATAGCCCAAGTATTGGTGATGTTCCTGGTTTAGCCCCATTTTTTATATCACAGGAAACAGACGTTGCAGCCGGTCGGCCAATACGTAAAAAAAAATAGAATATTGCAGCAAGGATAAATTTTCACTTTACTGCAATATTCACATTTATTCTTACTATTTGTATTTACCACACACTCTAAAACCGCAGTATTTTAAAATTAAAATCTTTTGCCCGTGATTTCGCAAAAATACGTGTGCAAACATAAATATCACGATTACAATATATTACAGGCAACCTACAGCATTATGTGCAACAAAACATACATGAAAAAGGCCTAAAAACCACTGAAAAAGGCAATAAAAACGGCCGTTTTATGAGCACAGAACAGGTATGTTTTCACTCATAAAGCGGCCATTTACCATTCAAAGCCTTACCATTTAACATGGTTTGTAAATATTATCTATCATCATAAAGCATTTTGCATTGATTTAAATTCTATTTCATCTTAAAAACTAGACAAAGCTACAATATCATTCTGACACACATCAGCGCGAATATCTTACATATTTAAAAACACAGAAAGGCTCATCAATATATCAAAAATAATTACATACGCTGCAATATTCAAATTATATTCAGAATGCAAATAATGTCAAAATTATTTATTGCTGTTCTTTTCAAGCCATTGCATACGACGCATGTCAGGCAGATGCTTTATCGAGAAGTTCTCAAACATGGCTTTAAATCCGTCACCGTCTGGACAAGCTCCCATCAGTCCAACCATTACAGGATGATTATCCTGAAGCCATGCATTGCGCATCATCGTATAGTTCTTGTCGTCGAACGAATAGAATATCTCAACAGCATCGAGCCTTCTTACAGCCTTAATCCATACATACTCAACAGGCTTGTCAAGCGGAATTATGCTCCAGTCGCTTGTATGATGGGTTACTACTGTGCTGAGGTTATACTTGCCGTCTACAAACTCAATTCCGGCCTTGATATAGTTTTCGTGGTCAATACGGATCATCAGTCCTGCCTGATCAAAACGTGTTTTATAGTCACCCGATATCTTGACCTTTGCTTCAAACTCGCCCCCGCGTATAGTGTATAAGAACGGGGCATCGTCTACCGTAAATCCGTAGTGAGAGATACGCCAATAATCTGTGTGTGGTGTAACATCCATAACAAGCGAATTATTTTTTATCTCCCATTGTTCTGGCTCGTTAAACCATTGCATCTTGTCTAACGACTGCGCCGTTCCTGTTAATGAAGCGGCAAACATTGATCCACATAACAACATAAGTCTTTTAATCTTTTCAATTATCATAAAATAATATTCTTTTTGATTATCTTTGCAAATGTAAAGCATTGACCATTGACTCGCAATAATTAAAAATAACCATTTTTTCTGCAAAATGAAGAACACCATAGACATATTGAACAAAGAATTCGCAAAACAGGATTTCTCAAAAGACAAAGCCTACGACAGCGCTACAGCAGAATTAATCAACACGGCATACAACTATGCAAAAATAGAAAATGCCATTGCCGTACTGAGCGACTTGCGTGCTAAAGTCAGCTATATATTCTATGGCAAATTTTCTCATATATTCGGTCTTGGCAGAGATGTCAGTGAAATGACAATGGCCTCTATCTGGGAGGAAGACATATTCAGCCGTATTCATCCTGACGACCTGGCAGACAAACATCTTCATGAACTTTGCTTTCTGCACTTCATAAAACAACAGCCAAGGAAAAAGAGGGCAGACTATTATCTGAGGAGCAAACTCCGCATGAGGACAACCACAAACAGCTACATCCCAGTAATACACCGCATGTTCTATATTTTTGGAACTTCAGGCGAAACGTTACATATGGCCTTATGCCTTTATAGCCCTATGGTTATAGATTTTTCGGAGAGATGCGTAATTATCGATTCTTCAGACGGCCACACAATCCAACCGGAAGCCCAAAATAAAGACAACATTCTGTCAACAAGGGAAAAGCATATTTTAAGTTTAATCGACAAGGGATTGACAAGCAAGGACATAGCAGAAATGTTGCACATAAGTATTAATACTGTCAGTCGTCATAGGCAAGATATCCTGAGCAAACTTCAAGTGAGAAACTCTATTGAGGCCTGCAGAATTGCCAAAGAGCTAAAAATAATATAAGCCAAAGTTTTTTACGGAAGATGAAAACATGTGGAACATCAGCCTTATATTTTACGCAACAAGAATGTTATATCCGAAGCCATAAAACAGCCAACCCTACCATAATCCATAT
>NZ_HF986781.1:86995-98757 GCF_000431195.1 Prevotella sp. CAG:255
GGAAAACAATTCTGTTTATAGATATTTTACGCCTATCTTTGCAACAGAAAAATAACAAAAATGTCTGAGCTGACTGGAAACAGAGACTGAGACAGGCAAAAAACAATAACAAAATAAAAGGAGACTACGCTATGAGAAGATTCAGACTATTATCGCTGCTAATGCTTCTGACGCTCACATGCGCAACAACAGGAGCCTCTACACTGACTGAGACATCGTATATAACTCAGCCCAAACACCATAAGAAACATCACCACAAGGCACCGCCACATAAAAAATATCATCACAAAAAGCGCCCTGCTCCGCCGCCGCACGGACGCCCGCCTGGAGTGGTGATACATCATAACCACAGGCCGTACATCTACTCACACGGACGTTACTATTGCGACAGGGGCGGCACATACGTTGTGGTAAAGCCGTCAATCGGAATGATTGTGCCAAGTCTGCCCACCGGCTATGTAACGGTTAAGCGTCCGCACGGCAGAATAGGCTATGCATTCGGCGGAGTGGTTTACGAGAAAATTACTTCTAACGGAGCATTTAAGTTCAAAATTGTAGGTTTCTTATAAAAAATAAATTCCAAATCTAAAATGATATAACCCCAAGACCTAAAATGATATAAACCTGGAAACCCTAAATAATGCTTTAATTTTGAATATAAAAAGAAAGTATGAACGCTGCAACAACCCCATGCGCGTTCATACTTTTGTTTTCATAAATATGCTGCTATTTTTTTATCAGCCCATAGGCAACAGCCATGTCTGCCACTTCGTCAGCCATCTCGTCGCGAAACCATACGGGCGACAACACCTCGACCGCCCCGCCGCGTGAAAGCAGTTCCTGACGGAAATCGAACGTCGGCTTTATGTAATACTCAAATACGGAATAGTCTGAATATGTTTCTGTCTCGGTCTGCGAAGAGTGAAGTCTAAGCGAACGCAGATACATACGCTGACGGCCGTACACCTTGATGCGTACCCGTTCCGGCTTGATGTCTTCGGTTATTATTCCGAAACAGCTTGAGAACCATGCTTCAGGGTCGAAGTCCTTTGGATATGTAAACTTATTGTCTGTGGTGTCAAGCCTTAATATCCTGTCGAGCGAGAATGTCCTTACGGCATTGCGCTCGTCGCATAGTCCCACGACATACCACCGCTGCCTGAACACTTTGACGCAATAAGGACTTATGGTATAAATCTTAGCCTCGCCGTCAAAGTATCCCTTATGGCTTATCTCTATCTTCAGGCTGTCGCGCATAGCCTCTATCACCGGTGCAAGATAATCCCGGCCCGACGGTATTTCCTCAAACAATATGCGCCGCTTCAGATGATGGCTCTCATTTATAAGATTGTTAACCGCAAACGTATTGAGCAGCCAGTTGCGTATGCCGCCCCGCTCCATGTCCTCGGCATTCCCGATTTAATAATAGTAGCCGTGCCGGCGGTCGCATTCAATGTTTATGTCAAACACTTTCTCTATGGCTTTGCGCCAGTTATGAAACGTGCGCAGAGGCAGGTCTACGCCTTCGCTTAGCTGCGAGCGCAGCCACCGCTCGTTTATCTCCTCGAAGGTTATGTTCCGGGCACGGTAGATGGTGTCAACCAGCCAAATGTATTTGTCAAAAAGATCTTGTGTCATATTTTATTCTTATTTAAATGTCAATTTATATTACGATGTCTTTCGTGATATTCCTGCATCACTAATGAATCCCACTCTCGGCATCGGATTTTTGTGTATCAGTTCCTCATCACATTTCTCCTTTATATATTCCAGACTCATTTTCTCTTTTCCATAGAGGATGAGGTCGATGGCCTGCTTGCGCGCAACGTTCTCAATCTGCCCGCCGCTAAAATCATAATGATAAGCCAGATAGCATATATCTTCGTCACTGATTATAGGTATCATGCTCTTCCAGATGCCGCATCGTGCCACAATGCTCGGCTTTTCGAACTCTATCTTATAAAGGAAGCGGCGCTCAAAGGCTTTGTCCAGATTCTCAGTAAGATTCGTCGTGGCTATAAATATACCCTCGAGCTGTTCAAGCTCCTGAAGAATTATGTTCTGTATTGAGTTCTCCATCTTTTCCACAGCCCGGTCGGCACCTTTCTGCCTGATGCCAATCAGAGCGTCGGCCTCATTAAAAAGCAGGATTGGTGTTACATCTGAGGAGTTTACCAACGCGCTGTAACGGTCAAAAAGGTTTTTCACATTCTTCTCGCTCTCGCCAACCCAGCAACTTTTCAGTTCAGCATAATTCACCTGTATTACATCACGGTGTGTTGCCTTAGCCAGCTGCATAACAGTTTCAGTCTTTCCCGTTCCAGGTGCGCCATAAAACAAGCACGTAAAGCCTGAGCGCATTCCTACTCTCTTTAATTCGCTGCACACTTTGGTGTATCTTTCTTCGGTGAGCAACTCTTTCAGCTGCTCGACCTGACGGCTTTCGCGTTTGTTATAGTACATCTTGCACTCCGTTATGTCTTCATGCTTTATCAGCTCTTTGAATCTGGTCGTAGCGTTCAAATTCATGTTCAGCTCTGACAGAAACTCCTGTTTAGCCTTTACCGTCAGGTTATATTTCTCGTGGTTGACCAGTCCGTCTTCATTACAGAATTGAATCAGTCCGTTCTTTTGCAGCATGCTTTCGCCTCGAGAGAGCTTACCCTTCAGCTTATTTGCAATAGCCCTATTCTTGAATAAGTCTCTAAAACTTTGCGTGTCCAGGTTGTAATCGTTGTCACAAACTAAACGACTTGCCCAGAAAACAAATATTATGCCTTCGTCATTTACAGTATGGTCACAGATAAGTTTATAGGTACGCAACTGCTTTACAAACTCAAGATTTCTGTTTGTTTCAAGCAAACTGAATAATTCTGAAATAAATTCTTCATACTGCAAATAATCATAAACACGAGATTCAAACAGACTGTAAATCTCACAAAACAACTCATCGCAAGTAAGAAGCTTAGGCTCAGCCGGCACAAATGCCTCATTATGCTTAAACGCATCTATCACATCAGGCCCCATGGCGTATGTTGTTTCACCACGTCTGTTTTTTATGCGTATCATCTTTCTTTTTAAAAGCTCGTCAATCTCAGTGCTGTAGTTTATCATCCTTACCATACGGCATTTCAGATATTCTGCCAAAGTTCGGAGTTCGACATCTCTGTCCCAGCAGTTGTCTACAAACAGCGACAGCAGCACGGCTTGTACTTTGTTCACGGACAATTTACGGCACACATAACTGATATAACGTTTTGCCTTCTCATAAAACTCATCGCTCAGGTTTGAACCTTCAGAGAGCTCTACGATATTATCCATAGCCGTCATCAATGTCAGCTTTTCTTTCTTCTCTGTCTTTTCTGTCTGTTCGCCTGTTTCTGTTTTCACTTTTAATTCTCCCATCTTATACATCCTTTATGTTTTTACTTTATCATCTCCAAACTGTATAAGCCTGGTGTCTGTTCCGTCTTTTTCAGACAAAGCTACCTATTTAGCAGCCTTTCCGTGTACATCCAAGCCACACAGTTATGTTTTACGGATGCAAAGATTGCCATTAGCTATGCCAAAATAAAGCACAACCAAAATATTTTTCTACTTTTACATGCTCGATATCACCAAGATTACATCAACATGCTGGCAGTGATACCTAAAGAATTTGCTATATTGTAACATATTGTCTTTCAAAATTTTCTTATTTCAAAAATCTCTGTCGTAATTTACATAATGCCGTAGTTCGGCATCAAAAAAATCTGTCAGCATTTCGGAAAGTAAGGTGTTGTACACACTGTCAACAACATACAATCTGAAACACTGACAGACAAGTCTCATGATAATATTACTTTTATAACTTAAAGCTTAATCCTGCTCCACGCTTCTTCAACGCCAGACATCATGTCAGAATACATTTTTTCGTGCGTATCGCCTGTATAGGTTGGATGCCAGCTGTCAATAACCATCTTACGGGTTCGTGGAGAATAATATACCCAGTTGTTCAGTTTTAGCAAGTCTGTAAGATAATTCTCTGCAACAAAATCCTTTATTGCTCCTGAAGCGCCACAACATAAAAGAATGTTTGCGTCATAGGCAGCAATCTGTTTCACCAGCAAGTCTTTATAACGCTCCATATACGACTTCAACACAGAAGTTTCAATGCTGCTCGTACCTACTTGTTTTTTGCAGTTTACACGGGCTACGGGTGCCTGGTCGTAAAATGGCCGATAAACATCTTGTCTGTCTATTTCTGCAAACTTCTTGGCATGTCCGTTGGCGTCGATCGTCAGCAATCCGTAAACCCAGCGCATGAGATTCTTATAGAACGGTGCAGAAACCACAACATTATTTTCGCCAGAGAAGTTGTTGCGTCCTGTCTCCGCACGTATGTCCCACGCTTCCTCATCATTAAGGTCTTTGGTCAGTATCAACACACGCCTCTTGGCACGCTCCCATATAGCATTCTCATTGCCCGGTTCACGGCTCCAATAGCCGTCTTTATAAACAAACCGTCCACGATAAAGCAGTCCGTCAGGTGCTAGTTCGCAGCCATCACCGTTGGCGACAGAACGCTTCCGCCATTCAGCAAAAATATTATCTTCAAATTGCTTATAATTCATTTTCTATAAATCATATTTGAATTAATTTATGAGCCATACTAAAATTAAAAAGGCCAAAAGAAATTATATTAAAATCTCCGCATGTTTCCATTCTAAATCATATGGCTTATTCTATTTTCAGTTTAACTAAAACAGCCCTGCAATAACGTGCCAAAACCATGTCATCACCTTTATTGTCAACAACACAAGGAAATAAATAATCACGCACAGCATAACTATGAGAACAGCCATCCTCACCGCCTTGCGGTTTATCTCACTTATAACCTTTTTGTCGCCTTCAACAAATCCAACAATCAGTTTAAAATTTCGGACAAACGACTTGTTGAACACGTCAATGACATCACCGACATAAAATGGTATAAGTCCCATCGCTATATCACACAGCGCATTATAAATCACCGCCAGTGTCAACGGCACCGACCGTATCTTAACTGCACTGACATAAATGTAAGGCAGCGTAAGCAACTGTGTGAACAAGTCACCAAATCCTTCAAGCAAAAAGCCCAACACAGCATCAAGATAATATTTATCCATCAACCGCGTAATCCTTTCTGCAAGTTGGTATGATTTGGATGACTTTATTTCATACTCTGAAATATTCATATTCATTTAATCATATATAAAACATCATTAGTGTCTACTAATGTTTATTTTGAATTACTTATTCTCATATCTCTCCCAAATACTCTTATAAAATTTAAGATTATTAGGCTGAGTTAAATAACCTTTTGGCAAAGTCCTGATACTTTGGCATTTTGGACATCGCAGTGGCATTGAAAATATGGTTGCAGCATATTCTATATCCGGACCGATGAAGTTATTACCACACTCGGTGCAATGAAATTTTATAAATCCTCTTAACATAATCTTTATTTTTTACGTTATACATTAATTTTCAATTCCAAAGATACGCCTATGATATGCCATACTAAAGCATAAGGTCAATAACTTGAACGGAAATTTCAGTAAAACTAAAGAGCCATGTTATTTTCACAGCGCCGGAGAGTGGTTGCCCTTATTCGGACCTTTTGGATGATTTACGCACGGTGCTGCTGTCATCAGCATTATCGACGGGAACTTCCGACCGCAATATTTGCAGGTGTATTCGCTCTTCTCCGTGCCTTCATACAGCTTGTGGCGACCTTTGTTCGGGCCGTCGGGATGGCGGACACACGGGGCTGAAGTCAGCAGGCGCACTGACGGAAAGCGATGACCACAATACTCACAATAATAATATTTCTGCTGCATTTTTCCTCCTTTCTCCGACTGAATACCGGATGACAATACGATTAATGCCAAAAGGCATATGGCGGTTATAGATATAGTCGGTATTTTGTTTTTCATTATTATCTTATCAAATTTGTGTCCTTCAATATTTATTTAACAAAAATAGAGCATTTAAATCTGCCAATCAAGTTCACAATGGTTCACTTCACAATTATTAACCCAAGAGTGTTCTTGTGTTTTTGCATTATGTAACACGTTACAACAAATAATCAGATGCCATGCAACCAACCATCAAGTTACGTTTTCTGTTTACAAAAAGCGGTGTGAACTCACTCCCCCACGCTTTCTGAGAGTAAGGTTCTGGCAAAACCCGATAATAAAGAAAACATGAAAGAGGAATCCACACCAATAGCATGGTGTGAACTCGCTCAGACAATCATTCATTACTATCAGGATTGAACTGCCAGATTCTACTCCCTGAACGTCACTGTCTGTGCGTGTACACAAGTACTTCTGTCTGTGCGCATTTTTCTGCACACAATATGTCAAAGGCAAAGATATTAATTTTTCATCAACATTCAAACCTTTTGTCTGAAAACTTGTGCAGTCCTCTTTCATTTTCTATTTTTCAAGCAAATATAGGGCAATGTTATGCCAACATAGAGCATATGTTTGATGATAATGCCATAATTCTGCCGATAACCGGCAAGTAATAATATTACATAATGGACAATTTGATTTTATAGAAGATTCTTTCTGAGCATCAAAACAAATGCTTCTACATTGAATGGCAGTAAAAGCCTGTAGCAGATATGCCATAATAACCAATACATATATCATATGACAAGTCAGAGGTCAAAGGCAATAAAAGTGTCATAAAGCCTCTTCGGCCATAAAACTATATTGCAACATCATTCTCATAATTCAAATTTAAGTTAATGCATACGACACAAAGTGATAAAAATCACAAAATAAACAAACCAAAGACACATATCAAGAGCTTTTCTTACCAAAATATATGTATATTTGCAAAATCCAATCAATGTGATAAATATCATTTCAATTTGTATTGTTATGAACAAAAAAGCAATTTTCACAATGGTTCTGGCAGGATTCCTTGGCTTGGCACAAGCCCAAAACAACTCCACATCTTTAGAGCATATAAAATCTGTAACAGCTGTAAGCAAAGTGCTTGGTGACGGACGCAAGGTGTCAACTGTCATTCTGGAATACGACACTCCTATAAGCAACAAGAGCCTGTCGGCCGGCAGTTATGCAGTCGTCGGCAAGGAGGTGACAGACGTATATGCCAATAATGTGCCGGAAAAGACAGAGAAAGGCACAGACGGAAAGTATGTCGTCATTGAGGTGAAAGCAGAAGTTGACTTATACGCACAGCCAAAACAGCCCACAAATGCTGACCTGGAAAAGAAAAAAGAGCGCGACCTGATGCAGGGTGGCCCTGGACTGAGGGCCGGATGGAGCACTGGAGGAGACGACGAATACCCCGGCAATGCTGTCGTGGTGCAGATAAAGGATATAAAAACTGCCGGAGGAAAAACCTATAAGGCCAGCGACACACAGATAAACAGCACTGAAGAGAAGTGCCTTGTAGCAGACGACTTCAGGCAAGAAGAATTCGTCAGCCCGTATACAGGACAGGTGCTGCCATATAACATATATTTGCCCGAAGACTACGACCCCGCAAAAAAATATCCTCTTGTCCTGTTCATTCACGATGCCGGAGTGGCAAGCTCTCAGGTAAAGCAGCCCCTGTATCAGGGCAACGGCGCCACGTCATGGGCTGAACCTGAGGCGCAGGCACGGCACAGATGCATTGTGGTTGCACCCGAATATCCTTATATAACAGTAGACGACAACTGGAACTACAGTCACCATCTCGACGCGACAATAGCATTGCTGAAAGACCTGCAGACACGCTATTCTGTAGACAGCAGCCGGATATACACCACGGGGCAGTCGATGGGCTGCATGTCGTCTATCGTGATGATGCTCAAAGAACCCGACATGTTTGCCGGAGCCCTGCTTGTTGCCGGCAAATGGCTTCCGTCTATCATGGCACCCCTTGACAAACAGAATATATGGATTATATCATGTGAGGGCGACAGCTCGTCCAACTCACTGCAAGGACAGGCTGTTGAGATATGGCGAAACCAGGGAAGCAAAGTGTCTGAAGCTACATGGGACATGACACAGACACCAGAAGCGCTCTCTGACGAAGCCGACAAAATGAGGGCCGAAGGCAACCATCTGCTCTTCACACATCTCACAGGCGGCAACCACCGCGCTACATGGTTCGTGGCTTACGGAATAAAGGGCGTGCAGGACTGGCTCTTCGAACAGCATAAATAGCGGCTACAGAAAAAACTGTCTATTGGCTGTCATGAAACGGTATTCTCAATCTGATTTGTCAAACACAAATGAAGATACCAATAATCTTTTATCAACAGCTAACAGCATCTTACCTTATAAAAGGCCATCTTTCGGGTATCAAAAGGACACCTTTCGGCACTCAAAAGGTATGCTTTTGCATGGAATGAGAAGAAAAGCCTGTAGCTGACGTAACATAAGCCAAATGCATTTATCATAACATGGAAAAGCAATAGAAATATTTTTCATAAAAACTTATCACTCGTCACATCTACGCATAAGTTACTGACAATAAGACACTTACGCTGTGATGAGTTACATTTATAACTCATCACATTCAGGGTCAACCTAAATCAGGGAAAGGCACATTCTGCCCAAAACAGTCAAACGTGACGAGTGAGAAAGTCAACTCATCACGCCATATCTCATTGACGGTCAGCGTGTTAAACCGCAATGTGACGAGTGATGAGTTTCTTTCAAAAAGATTATATGGCTTATAACAATAAAAACAGACTTTTGACATTGCCAGACAAAACGAATAGCCATGCATGTTAGCACCAATATCACAAGCCCGCCTATATTACGCAACAAGGGCAAATGCGTCATATAGCATTTGCCCTTGCAGGTTAACCCCAATCGGTCATTAGACCGCACATAGTTTTATCAATTTTGTGTATTCATGCTTTCAGCCAGCCTTTTTGTTTCTATTGGCGTCTTTTTGTTCGATTTTTCTTGACATAACCCGCTATGCCTGCAAAAAATCCAACCAAAAGCCGCTCAATATAAAGCAAAAATACAGACTGAATCCTAATAACCGATTTGGGGTTAATTGTATATCATGCGCAGACGATGCCGCGCAAAAAGCCTGTTCTGTCAGCCAGACTTACTCCCACTCGATTGTCGAAGGCGGCTTTGACGAGATGTCATAGCAAACGCGGTTGACGCCTTTCACCTTATTGATAATCTCGTTAGAAACCTTAGCCATAAAGTCGTAAGGCAGATGTGCCCAGTCGGCTGTCATGGCGTCTGTGCTCGTTACGGCACGCAAAGCCACAGGATGCTCGTAAGTGCGCTCGTCGCCCATGACTCCCACGCTGCGTATCGTAGAAAGAAGCACCGTTCCTGCCTGCCAAACCTTGTCGTAAAGACATTCGCCGTCTTCACAGATATAGTTGTGCATTGCCTCGATATAGATGTCGTCGGCATCCTGAAGTATGCGCACCTTCTCGCGTGTGATGTCGCCGAGAATACGAACAGCAAGACCCGGTCCGGGGAACGGATGGCGCTTGATGAGGCGCTCGGGCATGCCAAGCTCGTAGCCTACGCGGCGCACTTCGTCCTTAAACAGCCACTTCAGCGGCTCGCAGAGCTGCAGATGCATCTCCTCCGGCAGTCCGCCAACGTTGTGATGACTCTTGATAACCATACCTGTTATGCTCAGACTCTCAATGCGGTCGGGATAGATTGTGCCCTGTGCAAGCCACTTGGCATCAGTAATCTTCTTTGCCTCGGCATTGAACACCTCAACAAAGTCGCGGCCTATAATCTTGCGCTTCTGCTCAGGGTCGGTAACGCCTTCAAGATCTTTGAAGAACTTCTCGCTTGCATCAACGCCGATAACGTTGAGTCCGAGTCCCTGATATGCCTTCATAACCTTCTGGAACTCGTTCTTGCGCAACATTCCGTGGTCAACGAAGATACATGTAAGGTTCTTTCCGATGGCACGGTTAAGCAATGTAGCACAAACCGAAGAGTCTACACCGCCGCTCAGACCGAGGATTACGCGGTCGTTGCCCAACTGCTCCTTAAGCTCGCTCACCGTAGAATCTACGAATGAAGCGGGACTCCACTGCTGCTTGCTTCCGCAAATGTCAACAACAAAGTTCTTGAGCAACAGCTTGCCCTGTGTTGTGTGGAACACCTCTGGGTGGAACTGAACAGCCCACAATGGGTTGGTGTCGCTTGCATAAGCGGCATACTTAACGTCGGCTGTTGAAGCAATCACATGGCAGTCGGCCGGTATTGCGGTGATGGTGTCGCCGTGGCTCATCCATACCTGAGAGTTCTCTTCGAAGCCTTTAAACAGAGCATTGTCGGCATCGAATGTCCTCAAGTTGGCACGTCCATACTCGCGTGTGCCGGTCTTTTCAACCTTTCCGCCGTTAGAGTTGGCAATAAACTGCGCTCCGTAGCAGATGCCGAGCACCGGATATTTGCCTACAAACTGACTGAGGTCTACCTTGAAGGCCTCTTCATCATGAACAGAATAGGGCGATCCGCTCAGAATCACACCGATAACGTCGCTGTCGTCTTTCGGAAACTTGTTGTAAGGCAAGATTTCGCAAAACGTGTCGAGCTCACGCACTCTACGGCCTATCAGCTGTGTGGTTTGTGAACCAAAATCGAGAATAATAATTTTCTGTTGCATATTATTATAATTGGTTTATAAAATTTTCTGCTTCTGCAAGTGTGTCAAGTTTTCCTACGTCCATAAGCCTCAGGTCGGTTTTGTCGTATCCTTTTATCACCACTTTGTCGCACACTTTAAGATAAAAGTCTATTATGCCGAACTTGTCGGGGAATTCGTCCATAAGGCCGAACATAGACGGCGAGATGACATGTATGCCCGAGAACGCCAGCATGCGGCAGTCGGCAACATTCAGGTCAGGGTATGGACTTCTTACCTCGCCCGTCTCAATGTTTGTCCATCCTTTCAGCCTCATGTCGTCGTCAAAGAGCAGATAGCGCTTTGTCTTACGGCTGCTTACAACAAGCGTCGCGGCGCTGTCGCCGTGCATGGCGTACAGATGTGCGAGGTCAACGTTGCTCAATATGTCTACATTATGTATCAGCACAGGTTTGTCGCTGTCGAACAGCGGCGCGGCTTTCTTTATGCCTCCGCCCGTGTCGAGCAGCTTGTCTGTCTCGTCAGACACCCTGATGTCTGTGCAGAAGTTATCGTTGTCTTTAAGATAACCGACAATCTGCGACGCAAAATGATGAACGTTGACCACAATGCGGTCGGCTCCGGCATCTTTCAGCTTTTCAATAACGCGCTCTATCAGCGGCTTGCCACCTACTCTGACAAGTGCTTTCGGCATGGTGTCGGTAAGCGGTTTGAGCCTTGTGCCCAGTCCGGCTGCAAATATCATAGCCTGCATCTTCAGCATATTTTTTGAGTTTTTATTTCATTTCAACGCCTCAAGCGTCTGTGTTATGTTTTGTTCTCTGTGTATGATATGCACCTCTATGCCGAA
Organism: Prevotella sp. CAG:255; assembly: GCF_000431195.1. Lineage (NCBI taxonomy): Bacteria > Pseudomonadati > Bacteroidota > Bacteroidia > Bacteroidales > Prevotellaceae > Prevotella > Prevotella sp. CAG:255. Next base: position 98,484 of record NZ_HF986781.1, read on the forward strand.
CTTCTTGTTGATATGTTCTGCCAGATGCTGTGCCGAATAGACGCTGCGGTGCTGTCCGCCTGTACATCCGAAACAGAACATCAAGCTTGTGAATCCGCGCTGGATATAGCGGCGCACATGAGCATCAGCAAGTTTATAAACGCTGTCGAGGAATGTCAGTATCTCTCCGTCGTCCTCAAGGAAACGTATAACAGGTTCGTCAAGTCCCGTAAGTTTCTTGTACGGCTCATATCGTCCGGGATTATGTGTGCTGCGGCAGTCGAACACATAACCA